>JBEQAI010000028.1:0-17136 GCA_041640415.1 Ammoniphilus sp.
AAATGGTCGTAATTGACCCCCAATTATTAGAAGCGCTAAAGCATTTAAAAGAAGATGAAGAATTTATGAGCTGGTTAAAGGAACCTAAAAGTGAAGAAGATATTCGACAGACCGATATGCGTTACCCGAATGGCGATCCGGTAGCGGAAGAACATAAAGTTGAATTGTTTTACTTTTTCCGGATGGTTCTAGAAGAAAATGAAGGTCTAATCCAGTAGAAATAGGCTGTTCCTAAAACTCGGAACAAACCGACGTTTAGGAATCAGCCTAAGATCATTGTATCCAGACGGCAGTTAGAAGGGAACCCTTAAGTGTGCTCCCGTTTCTTTACATCCACGCGAGTGGAGAAAAAGGTAGCTCCTCCTCCCATATCAGCCAAGCGGCTAGGGGTTAGGGTGTTTACAAGCTGATTGGTGCCTGGCTGGTCTGACCAAAGCCCCTGGGTAAGGACGGTCCCCCTAATGACTCGCTCAGTGATATGTGCACGCAACTCACATTCACCTCTATCATTAAACACACAGATCCAATCTTCCTGACTAATCCCTCTTAACTTCGCGTCTTCAGGGTGAATAAAAAGAAACGGTCCTTTTTCCATCTTGATATGGCTAGGATTATTTGAGAAGGTCGAATTCAGGAAACTCCGATTAGGACCTGCGATAAAGTATAAAGGATAGGAATCATCTTCTGCTAGCGGAGTAAAGGTTGGCAATGCGGGAAGCCCTGCCTCCTCTAGTTGCTTTGAATACAGCTCAATTCTCCCGCTTGGCGTAGGGAGTTCACCCGGGAATTCTGGTCCGTTGTCTCGATTCAGCTTGATAAAGGACTGCTCCTTCAACTGGACCATTGTAATTCCCTGATAATATGGGGAGCTAGACCCCTCTATTGCTTGACGAATAATGTCTTCTTCTTTTTCAAACAATGAGAGCTCTGAATATCCCATTCCTGCCGCAAGAAGTCGGAAAACTTCAATATTGGATTTGCTGTTGCCATAGCGTTCGACCACCGGTTGTTGTAAATGAACATAATGATGCCAGTAAGATGTGAATAAGTCTAAATTCTCGTAGGAAGATGTAGCTGGAAGCACAACATCTGCATACTTAGCAGTCTCCGTTAAAAACAAATCATGCACCACGGTAAATAAATCTTCTCTAGCAAATCCCTTCTTCACTTTGTTTAGTTCAGGGGCTACAACAAGGGGATTACAGCCATAAATATATAAAGAATAGATGGGAGGATCAAGCTCGGTGAGCGCTTCACCAATCTGATTCATATTTATCAAACGAGTAGTCCGGCTTTGCTTGTCTAGGTCTGCGGGCAACGGAAAAACTGGTGCCGAAAAATCTCCATTTTCTCTCAGAGCCCCTCCTCCTTGAATCTTCCAGTGGCCTACTAAGGCTGGAAGGCATGAGATTGTTCGGACAAACATTCCCCCATTATCATGATGCTGTGGCCCATTGCCGATTCGAATAAAAGCGGGAGAAACCCCTACATATAGTTGGGTAAGCCGATATAGGTCCTCGACAGGGACTTTCGTAATCTGGGAAACCGTCTGTGGATCATAGCTCCGGATATGTTCAGCAAGCTCTTCATATCCTATCGTGTACTGGGACAAGAAATCTTTATCCACTAAATTCTCACGAATTAAAATATGCATCATGCCAAGGGCTAATGCCGCATCTGTTCCGGGTTCGATGGCAATAAACCAATCTGCCCATTGCCCTGTACGATTCTGGTGAATATCGATGACCACAATTTGAGCGCCGTTCTTTCTCGCTTTCTCGGCCAGCATGACTTGATGCATATTGGTGTTCATCGCGTCACAGCCCCAAAAAATAATCAGCTTGGAATGGACGGTATCCTCTGGATCCATTCCGTAGGTAGCCCCCATCGTATAACGATACCCCGCGTTCCCTGCAGCATTGCAAATCGTCCGATCTAAGCGGCTGGCACCTAAACGATGGAAAAAGCGATTGCCTGCAGCTACCATATTCACTCTTCCCATGTTTCCAGCAAAGCTATAAGGTAGGATCGATTCCCCGCCATGAGTCTCAATCAAGAATTTCCACTGCCGAGTAATCCAGGCAATTGCCTCATCCCAGCTAAAGGGCTCGAACTGACCCGACCCTTTGGGACCTATCCTTCTGAGCGGCGTAGTTAGTCGAGCAGGATCATATAACCGAGAGGCCATATTTCTTACTTTGTTGCAAATGGCGCCTTGCGTCACAGGATGTGAAGGATCGCCTTCCATTCTTGTTATTTTGCCGTCTTTTTTATGAATAAGTAACCCGCAAGTATCCGGGCAATCTAATGAGCAGACAGAGGGAAAAATCCCGTCAAGCTGTTCCACGTAAGAAGTCAATTTTTTCACCTCTCCTATTCTTTCCCCCATTATAGTTGAGGTGCTGTCAATCGTCTATGCCCCACTATAGCTTCGAAAAAGCGTGGCTACTCCAATTCCGCCACCGATCCCTAACGTTGCGATTCCGTACGTGGCTTGGTTGCGAACCATTTCACGGCACAGACGCGTTACTAGAATGGCACCTGATGCACCATAGGGATGTCCCAAAGCAATGGCTCCACCCCCAAGATTTACCTTACTCCAAGGAATATCTAACTGCTTCAATGAGGCAATGACTTGAGAAGCAAACGCCTCGTTAAATTCAATTATATCAATATCCTCTGTTGCAAGATGATTACGCTGTAATAGCTTTTTAATCGCGGGAACTGGTCCCATTCCCAAATAGTTCGGATCTACCCCAACCGCCACGGCATCTACAAATATTAATAAGGGTTTTAGGCCGAGATCCTCGGCTTTCTCACGGGACATCACCAAAGCTACCGCTGCTCCATCGTTTAGCCCGCAAGAATTTCCGGCTGTTACTGTCCCTTGTTTGCGAAATACCGGTTTCATTCTCGGGAGGAGTTTATCGTAATGACTCGTTACCCGAGGAGATTCATCCTCCAGGATCTCATGAATGGCTACAATCTCCTCTTGAAAAGCCCCTGTTTGTTTAGAATGAATCGCTTTCTGATAGCTTAGTCGTGCGTAATCATCTTGCTCCTCGCGATTCACCTGATACGCTTCCGCTACATTTTCTGCTGCCTCCCCCATTTCCGGATCCCCAATCTCAATAGGCGAAAATCGAGCTCGACTGTATATTCTCGGTTCCTCTTGTCCTTCAAGAAATTCTATTTTCAATGGCGCACGCGTGGTACTTTCTACCCCTCCAGCCAAGTAAATCTCCCCAGCACCAGCTTGTACAAGCCGAGCGGCCAAATTGATCGCCTCTAAACCTGAACCACATTGACGATCAATCGTTACACCCGGAACATGAGCTGGGAATCCAGCCTTTAGAGCTGCCAGTCTGGACAAGTTGCCACCCGGCCCTACAGCGTTTCCGAGAATGACCTCATCAATCTGATTAGGGTCGATTCCTTGCTCTCGGATTAGCTTTTTCATCACTTCAGCCGCTAGATATTCCGGTGCAACCTCTTTCCATATTCCTCCTTTTTTTCCGATAGCCGTTCGATAAGCCTGTACAATGACTGCTTGGTTCATGACTTCACTTCACTTCCGAATAGTTGTTCAAAGATCAGCTTTCTCGCCGCTTTTCCACTCGTGGTGTAAGGCAGCTCCTCCACGAATTGGATCTCTCTAGGACACTTATAATGAGCAAGATGCTTCCTGCAATGGGTCTGGATCATCTTTTTAGAAATGGTTACATTGGGTTTTAGGCGAATGGCGGCCACGATTTTTTCTCCCCAATACTCATCGGGCTTTCCTAGGACTACGACGTCTTCCACGCCAGGCAGGAGCTTAATCAGTTTCTCTACTTCCTCTGGATATACGTTCAATCCTCCATAAAGAATCATGTTTTTTTCTCGTCCGACAAGATAGATATAACCATCTTGATCTTGCCTCGCCATATCATGAACCGTTGCCCATCCATCAGCAACAAGGACTTGTTGGGTTTCGGCATGATTAAGATAATAACCAGAATACAAGTAGTCACTTCGGACGTATAGCTTTCCCACTGTGCCCACAGGGACTTCCTGCCCCTGTTCATCGCGAATAGACACTTCTACTTGATAGAACGGCCGCCCGACTGAATCTGGTTTATTCTTGTTTCCTTGAAGATCAATTACCGTGACAAAACTAAGTTCCGATGCTCCATAGAATTCATAGAGCTCCGCTTCAGGGAACCATTGAGAAACCCTAAGCTTAGATTCAGGACTCCATTTGGCTCCTGCCGAGAGAATAGCACGAATACCATTCCCTTCCAAGTGCCCACACTGCTTTTCAAGCTCCAGGCTAACTGCTTCAAACATGGTGGGTACCATGTATAAAACGGAAACTCTCCATTTCACGATCGCTGAAATCCAATTGGACGGAATAAATTTTTCAAGAAGAACAACAGTGGCTCCTATGTGAAGAGCGTGCACAGCAGCATAAAGAAAAGTAGAGTGAACTAGCGCCCCAGGAGAAAAGACAACATCATGTGAAGTCAAGCCAAATTCGACTGCACTTCCCTCGAAGCTTTTCACCCATGAACGATGCGAACGAACAAATCCCTTTGGGACTCCAGTTGTTCCTGAGGTAAAGCCCATATAAAAAAGTGTCGTATCGTCGGCAATAGAATGAATGGGTTGGAAGGTCTCTCCAATAGGCATATTCTGTACAGATAGGACCTTCATTGATTGAGACAATTCAGGAAGCTTATCTATCCACTCTTCGTCCGCCACAAGCACTTCAGGTTGTACGGAAGCCATGACTTGAGTTAATTCATGCCTGCTCCATTTGGGATCTAATGGAACCGCTATCCAACCAGCTCTTGCTGCGCCCAAAAAATAAATTAGAAATTCGATCCGATTTTTCATATAAATACAAGCTTTACTTTCCTTAGGTCCTAATGAACCTAAATAACAAGCGAAGGCTTCAACTTGTAAATCAAGCTCTTGATATGTTATGGATCGTTCCTCGTCAACTATGGCAGTTTTCTCAGGAAATGATCGACTATACATGCGAAGGGAATCGGCAATCAACATGTGAACCTCCAAAGGAAAAAGGGGCTGCCTTACAGGCAAACCCTCTCTTTTTATACTTCTATTTTAAAAACTTAGGATATTAGGCCACGTATTTCCGGTCTGTTTCAATAATCGGTTTCATACTTCTCATCTTCATCGCTACATAAGCAGCGATAAAAGCTTTAATTAAATCACCTGGTATATAACTGATCGCTGAAATTGCAGCTTTATCAAGAGGCATTTCTGTAATCATGGACAAAACGGGTACTCCAATAGAATAAATTAGTAATATTCCGCCTAAAACATTAATTGCAAAGAATTTCCAAAGTGTTAAACGGTGCCAAAGACGTTCGGTTAAGAACCCAATTAGAAAAGCGGCAATTGGCCAACTCCAAAGATATCCAGCACTTGGACCAATTAATACAGAGAAACCTCCTCGACCGCCGGACAATACCGGTGCTCCTGCAGCTACAATCAACAGAAAAACAACAAGAGATAGGCCTCCCAATCTAGCACCGAGGATCCCCCCCGCTAGCATCACCCCAAGTGTCTGAGCTGTGATGGGAACAGGACTAAATGGCAGTGGAATGGGCGGTAAAAAGCCCAATACACACATAATGGCTGCAAATAGGGCAACATACATCATATTTTTTGTTTTCATTTCCATTTCCCCCCTTCATAATTAAAATATAATGGGGGAATCAGGTTATGTCAACTTAATTTTACTAACCAGTTAACCTTTCAATTGCTTTTCGAAGAGCTAATGCTTCTTCTAAACGTAATTCGCATGAGGACTTCAGAAAATATTAAGCCTATAGCGATTGAGCCTGATATCATAAGCGCTTTTGCTGCTAATTGAACAGCCAAGCTATAGTCATTTTCCACAAACTTTCGAGTGGCATCGTAAGCAAGACCACCTGGGACAAGAGGGATAATCCCCGCTACACTATATATGATAATCGGAGTCTTATATAGTTTTGCAAATATTTGACACAATACAGAAATTGCAATAGCAGCAATGAGCGTGGCTGGTACATAGTCAAAGTGTCGACTCACTAATTCAAAATAAATGATCCAGCCCACCATTCCCACCAACCCGCAAATGAATAACGTTCTTTTAGGAGCATTAAACAGGATAGCAAAGGTCGCCGAAGCAATGAAGCTAGTTATGAGCTGTTCCCACACTGATTTAGTCTCCTTTTCAATATAATGTAAATACGACAGCAATCCCACTACCAATAGCAAAAGCGGTCAGCAAGGCCTCCGTACCTTTAGTTATTCCCGACACTAAATGTCCTGCAATTAAATCTCTTACCGCGTTAGTTATCAAAACGCCAGGGACTAGCGGCATAACAGAGCCAATAATAATCTTATCCAAATCTAACCCTAGCCCTATAGCTACAAACCCTACCGATAAAGAGCCAATCACGAAGGCTGCCAAGAATTCGGCGAAAAACTTGATTTGCACTAAACCCTGGAACAATACCGCACAGAGGTAACCCATTCCCCCAGATATGAGCGCAGGAATAAAATCCTGCCATTGCCCTTGAAACATAATGAGGAAGCATCCACTTGTGGCTGCTGCGGCCAAGACCTGAATGAACATAGGATAAGTACCCTTAGCTTCTTCAAGTTGTTTTAAACGTTTCATTGTTTCTGGCAAGGTTATCTCTCTAGCACTTGCCATCCTTGAGATACTGTTTACCTCATCTACTTTTTGCAGATCTGTAGATCTTTCTGAGATACGAATAAGCTTCGTAGGATCCGTTCCCTCGAGTGAAAAAATAATAGCGGTCGGGGTGACGAAGCTATGGGATTGGGGGATACCGAAGGAAGCGGCCATCCGCATCATCGTGTCCTCAACCCGAGTCGTTTCAGCCCCGTTCTCTAGCATGATTTTCCCAGCTAATAAACAGGCGTCGATAATTTCATAGGTAGAGTTGGTTTGGGTAATCATTCTTTCTGTTCTCCACTAATTAAAATAGGTTTATTAATACTCTAGTTTAATAGAAAGTAATAAGAGGAAGCAAATGAAAAAAACACGAGGATGCTTACCTCGTGCAATTAAGCTGTTGAGCCTGTTTCGACTCCTGCAGTTTTTGAATGAATTCCTCTAAAATGAGGTGTACTTGGCTGCAAGGAACCTTCGCGGCCACTAGTTGTCCAAGCTTGGGTTCTGCACCGAGATGTCCACCCATGTAAATATCTACCGCATCGACCATTACTCCGTCTATCTTAGTTTTGGTACCTTGCAAACCGATATCAGCCATTTGGTGCTGACCGCAAGAGTTAGGGCAACCTGACCAATGGATGCTAAGCGGAGCAAAATCTCCGAATTGTTCATCTAATATTTTAGCCGTTTCCACTGCAAAATTCTTTGTCTCGATTATAGCCTTGTCACAGTATTGTCGACCTGTACAGCTTACCGTACCTCGCAGCATCGCCTTTGGCTGAATCGATAGCTCATTTAGGATCGGCTCACTCCTAAACTCTTCAACCAGCTCCTCAGGTATAGAGGGGATCACGAGGTCTTGGTGAGCAGTTAATCTAATTTCTCCTGTCCCATATTGAGCAGCGAGCAATCCGCAAGACAAGAACTGCTGGGTAGTCAATCGTCCTACCGGGACATGAAGACCTGCATAATAATAACCAGATTGCTTCTGTGCATGAATTCCTATATGATCTCCACGGTGGGAGGTTACTTTGACTAATGCGGAAGCCGGCTCTAGTTCCCACTCCACTTTTTTCTGCAGCTCTTCGCGAAAACGTTCCATCCCCCAGTTCTCTAATAGGTGCATCAAACGCGCTTTGAATCGCTTCTCTCTTGGTCCGTGATCACGATATAGCTCTAAGATCGCTCTAGTAATGGAGACAACTTGGTCTGGCCATACGAAGACATTAGCTGGCTCTGCTAACTTCTGGTACGTCGGGGCTAATGCTCCCCCAAGGTTGATGTTAAAGCCGGTAACGAGCAGCCCGTTTATTTCTTTCTGAGCAGGTACAAATCCGATGTCATTGATATCTGCATGGGCACAATCTTCACAACAGCCGGATAAGGAAATGTTAAATTTGCGAGGGAGATTCGTAAAAGCTTTGTTACCGACAATCATTTGATCAATTTCCCGAATCAGCGGAGTTGTATCGATTAGTTCTTTCCCATCTAGGCCCGCCACGGGACAACCCATAATATTTCGGATATTGTCAAATCCAGTTTGAAGCGGGGATAATCCTACTTTCTCCAGTTTTGATAAGATTTCTGGAAAGTCCTTAAGCTCGATCCAACGCAGTTGCAATCCTTGACGCGAGGTAATGTCCACAAAGCCACGACCGTATACTTCTCCTAGCTCCACTACCATTCTCCATTGTTCTTCGTTCAGTATCCCATTGGGCACACGGATACGAAGCATAAAATGTCCATTGAGTCGCTTGCGGTAAAAAAGGCCATACCATCTGAGCCTCTCGACATCTTCTTGGGGTGTATTTTCTATCCCTTGCTCTACTATGCGTTCTAAGTCTTGTAGGATGTCCAACCCGTCTTTTTCCGCTTTCATTTGCTCAATTTTATTCATACCTCTCACCTCGGGATTTCAATTTCTTGTTAAATCCCATTATAGGGATAATCCCCTCGGTCGTTGGTATTTATGTAATATATTCTGACATAAAATTATATCGCACTGCGATTAATCAAATTGTCCTGGCTTTATGAGCTGCCTGCCGACGAATCCGTCATGCAAGCCATGGTAATAGCGGATGCTCTCTTCACCTTTCTTCCAGCAAAGGAGGACTTCCTCGTCTCCGTTCAGGGCAGGAAAATCAATGAGGCCGTGATCAATATCTTTTAATTGAATCCCTTTAGACTGAATATTGTTGACATGAAGTTGGGCTTCCATTTCTAGAAATTCAAGTGCACATTCCAATTGGAAGACTCGTTCGGTATCTATCGAGTTTTTGGCCATGATAATTTTACGTTCATAATACTTTAACTGGTAGTCCTCTCTAAGCACTTGCAGATGATCAATTTCCGTATTGACCATAGGAAGTAGCGCTTGTGCCTCAGTTAAAGTAAAGTACTTTTTTTCTGTCATGTTGCCTCCCTCATCCCTATAACTTGGTCTTGCTTTCAGTATATACTAATTTATTTGTTATAAATAGTTATCTACCCAATCATCACTCTTACCTACTACATATCCTAGGATAAGTAAAAGAGAGGAGGAATGGTTATGAGTTACGGATTTGGTTATGGGGCAGTACCTCCGGTAGCTGGTGTCGGAGCTTGCGGAGTTGGAGTTGGCGGTCTTGGAGCAGGTATCGGGTTCATCCTCGTGCTATATATCTTATTGGTCATTATTGCGCGGCCAGGATTTTTGGTCTAACGTATAGAATCAATCGAAACAAAGGAGGCAAAATGTATGGGCGTACCATTTGGAGCTGGTGTGGGTGCCGGCCTAGGTGTAGGTGCAGGACTCGGTACTGGCATTGGGATGATTCTAGTACTTTTTATCCTACTTGTCATCGTTGCACAACCCGGTTTTATTTACTAATGGATAACCATGAAGAAGGAGCTCTTGAGAGCTCCTTTTTCGCGGTTAATTTCGCTGTTAACTGTAGGTATCATACTCCTCACGGTGCTCATAGGCTTCATTCATCAGTTCCAGCTGCTCAACCTTTTGTTCTTCGTTTAGTAATGGATCGTTTAATATAGATTGGGATATAAATTTATAAGTCGTATCAGTGTATCCGGATTCCTTAAACATTTCCATATAAAAATCTCTGTTAGACATACTCCCACCTCCTCCTTCCTATTGTTAAAGAAATCCATCGAAATATACCTGTTTAAAGTGTATAATCCTCCCCCACTTCAAACATTCTAACTTTAGCTTCACATTCCTGTTTAAACCTAATCAGAGGTGATATCTTGAGACGATTAATGAAAAATGCTCTTCCCTTGTTTCTTGTTACCATTCTAGCTACCTCCTGTGGGACTGCTCCACGCAATGAGGCTAGAATGCAACAAACTGCTGAACAGGTTCAAATTATCAACGATGGCAAAGTTACCGCACAAAGCATCACGGTACAGCTACATAATGGACTACAATGGTTTCCCCTCGATCCCGTCATGTGGTCATTAGATCTTCGGGGACAGTGGGACGAGACGGAACAGATGATGGGATACGGCTTTACGGATCCGCTTTACCGGGTAAGAGCAAATGATACTCAAGCTTTTTCCGGTGATCGCGTGGTCACATTGCCTGAACCACCGACCCTGATTAACGGAACCTTACATTTGACAGAAGCTTCAATCTCTGCATTACTGAATGCACCTGTGTCCTGGAACCCGGCTACTCAGAGCCTATCTTTGCCTCACCTTACGTTTGAAAATGCAGGAGACGGTGCCACAACCCAATCCAATGCAAATGTAAACAAAACAGAGGTTATCAATTATGGAAAGCAATTTTTAGGAGTACCCTATAAATTTGGTACGGGGCCTTACTCGGCAAATAACAGGACATTTGACTGCTCATCCTTTACTCGTCACATCTACGGTAAGTTTGGCGTGAATCTTCCCCGCAGCAGCCGCAGTCAATCCGATATCGGTCAACGCGTCACAATAAATAATCTTCAGGTCGGTGATTTAATGTTCTTTTACACACCTGGACGTTATAGCAGCAATAAAATTGTAGGTCACGTGGGAATTTATGCAGGCAACAATAAATTACTCCATACCTATGGCAAGCCAGGTGTTGTACTGCAAGAGTTTAGTCCTTATTGGCGCGGACGTTTTCTTTTTGGTAAACGACTGTAATGTATGAAGGGTGCCCTTCACTTGAATGGCACCCTTCTTTTAATTTGTTAGTCTTCGGCTCAAACTGGAACAAATGATCAACATGAAGCAGGAAGCCGCGAGAAGAACAGCCCAATCTAGGAGGAGACTTGCCGCATGCGAGGAGAGCAACAGTCCTCTAAGGGCATCAACTAAATAACTCAAAGGGTTAATGGTCGCTATCACCTGCAGCCAATTTGGCATGATTGTGATCGGATATAATGCATTTGATGCAAAAAACAAAGGCATCGTAATCAGTTGACCGATTCCCATCATTCTTTCTCTTGTCCGAACGATGAATGCGATTACCATCGATAGCCCTGCAAAAAAAGCCCCTCCAAGAATGACAGTAAAAAATAGGCCGAATAAATTGAGGAGCCCCCAATCAATTTGGACACCGATTACAACAGAAAGCAACAGAATCATAATCGCTTGAATGCAACATCGAAGAGAGGCCGAGAGCATTTTTCCTAAGACAAATGCAGAACGGTTGATGGGCGTGGATAAAATTTTTTGCAACACGCCAGCCTCCCGATCCCAAATAATCATGATGCCATAAAAGATAGAGAGAAAGGTAATCGACTGAGCCAGGATTCCTGGTGCTAAGAACTCCAGGTAGGTTGCCCCTCCTGTAGGAATCTCACGCAAACCGCTCAATGCCTGACCAAAGATCAACAGCCATAAAGCAGGCTGGATCCCTCTCATGACTAGATCTGTTGGATCCTTTACAAGTTTCCTGGCCTCCAATTCAATCATAACCCAAACATAGAATAAAAAAGAAAGAACAGGATTTTGATTCGCTTTACCCAAGTCGTTTCGCTGTTCGGCGACTTCTATAGACATCCTTCATTCCTCCTTGCTGATCAGGATTACCGGCAAAGTGTACAAAGATTTCATTCATGCTTGCCTCCGGTTTACCCGCTTGGGCTTGAAGCTCCTGCAGCGTACCTTTCGCAGCAATGCACCCCTTGCTCATAATTGCGATGCTGGAGCACATGGATTCGGCTTCTTCCATATAATGAGTTGTCATAATGACTGTCATCTTCTCGCTTTGCCTTAAAGCATCGATGTGAGTCCAAACGGACTGGCGAGCCACTGGATCTAATCCAACCGTTGGTTCATCTAAAAACAACACTTTAGGCTTGTGAAGAATAGCCTGCCCAATCTCCAACCTTCTGATCATTCCTCCCGAGTAGGTTTTAGCTTGCCTTTTTGCTACCTCTGTTAAATCTAATAGTTCTGTTACCTCTTGAATTCTTTGTAATCGTTCCTTTCTAGGTAAACCATAAAGCTTGGCAAACAAAAGGAGATTCTCATACCCTGTTAAAGTACCGTCTATTGAAATAGCTTGAGGAACATAACCAATGAGCCTTCTAATAGGCATGGGGTGTTTTTTCAAATTAAAGCCACCAATAAACACCTGGCCATCATCCATATCCGCTAGCGTTGTTAACATTTTGATCGTGGTCGATTTCCCTGCACCATTCGGACCCAGTAGGCCAAAGCATGCTCCTTGTTCAACCGAGAAGCTGATATCGTTTACAGCTTGGATCTCTCCGTATTTTTTTGATAAGTGACTTACCGTGATCATCTGTTCTGTCATAGCCCAATCCTTTCTTGTTCATGGTCATATATTACTTTTGGATGCTTATTTTAGGGAAGGAGAAAACGCGGATGAGAAGGCACATCTCAAGCAAATGGCATAAGACTAAAGTATTATTAAAAAACAAAGAGCTTACCCCCTATATTCCTGAGACAAGAAAACTAACTAAAAAAAATCTTTACGAAATGCTTACCCGATATTTAATGGTTTATGTAAAGCCTAATAAAGGCATGCACGGTCGTGGAGTCATGAGAGTGGAAAGGTTAGACAAAGACCTCTATAGGTATGGATATCTTACCAAAAAATCCTCCCCTCTTCGGTTTGAAATCCTTTATCGGAGTATATACCAAAAAAGCAAAGGGCAACCCTATCTTGTCCAACAAGGCATACACCTTCTCACCCTTAATAAACAGCGATTTGACTTACGGGTTATGGTTCAAAAAAACTTGAAGCACCAATGGGAATGTACCGGAATTGTGGGACGGGTGGCCCAAAAAGCAAAAGTAGTTACAAATATCCATAATGGTGGTACAATAAAACCCGTTTCCATGCTCTTATCTCCTCATTTTTCTTCTAGCCGAAGCGAAAGGATTGTTTCCCAATTGAAGTCTATGGGGTTAGCCGTTGCTAAGCATTTAGGGACACATTTCAAAGGCCTGAAAGAAGTAGGGCTTGACGTCGGTATAGACCACCACGGCAGACCTTGGATTATCGAAGTGAACACAACACCCGATCCCTATCTTTTTAGTAGGGACAAAAAAGTTTTCCATAAAATATTGAGATACGCGCGCGCCTATGGTAGGGTATGATCCGTTAAAAATGTTAAGGGTAAACTAGTCGCGTTTACCCTTTTTTATTATATATTCCGTTATAAAATGACAAATTCTAACTAGAACATTTTCTTCTTTTTAGCCAGATCTGCTGCTTCTTTACTTGACTTCACTCCTAGCTTCTTTAAAATGCGGTTGATATGATTCTTAATGGTCCTTTTGGAGATAAATAGACTTTTCTCAATTTCGGTTTGGGTTTCACCGCTATAGATCCGCTCTAAGACTTCTTTTTCGGAGGGCGTGAGCAACTGTTGATCTTCCTCCCTTTTTAACCTTAAAAATTCTTTTCGGAGAGTCTCGGCAGCCGAGGGATGGATGGAAGATTCATTTAGGTAGGCGGATCGAATGGCCCCTACGATTTCTTTAAAATGAAGTTTATTGATGTAATTAACGGCCCCCGCCGAAAAAGACTCAACAATAACCTCTTCTCTTGCCAGAGAAGTCATCATAATAATTTTCAGGGAAGGTTTACAATCAGACAGCTCTAGGGCCACTTCAATCCCATCCAAATTGTTTTCAGTAAGATTAATATCTAGCACGATTACATCAACTTCATGTTGAAAAAAGATTTCGGTTGCCTCATGCTTCGTGGATGCGGTAGCCACAATCGTCATGTCCTCTTCATCGTCAACTAAATCCCTGATCCCTGTTAGCCAAAACGGATCATCCTCAACCAACATTACTCTTATCATATAATTCCCCCAGCCTGATTCAGCTTTCTTTTTTTAGGAAAATAGAGAAAGATCGTAGTTCCCTCTCCCTTGACGCTATGAATATCCAGCCATCCTCCGTGTTTTCTCATGACATTATAGCAGTAGGACAAGCCGAGACCGAAATTCGTTGAACTATTTTTCTTTGTAGAAAAAAAAGGCTCTAGGACGTAGGGCATATTTTCTCGAGAAATTCCCTCCCCATTGTCCTGTATCGAAACTGTCAAATGTTTTTTTGTTTCATATAGATTTAACCAGATTTTCCCGGACTTAGGCAATGCCTCGATGGCATTATGAAGAAGATTTGTAAAAGTTTCGTGTAAATGCACAGAATCGCCAAGGATCATCACACCGGAACCATCGCTAGGGCCTTCAACCGAAATTTCTTTATCTGTTAGAAGAGGTTTTAATTGTTCAAGGGATTGATCGATAATAAGTTCCAAGTTACAAGGCTCCTCCTCCAGAATCATATCTTTCATTTTGGAGTGGATTCGCTGCACCATGCGTAGGAGGTGATCTGTTGAAGCTTGAATCACTTTTAGATCTTCTTGCATAGATTCTTTCTTGGATTCTTCAGCATAACGATCAAGGCGATTCGTAAACAGTTGAATCTTTCCAACTTCATTCTTGATAGAATGGTTCAAGATATCCGTTCCCGAAGTGAGGGCCCGCATGGTATTATCCAAACGGTGCCTCTCTACCCTAATCTTTACGCCTAAAACTCCATACTTTAAAGAAAAAATTAGAAACAATATAAATTGTGCGGCTATAATCCAAATATTTGTCTTCCAGACCTCATACATACCCATTGTCCTAAGAACATAGATCGTAATCATAACAAAAATTAATGGAATCACACATAGCAATATCGTGATAAAATGGCTCCGCTTCATTACAGGATCCCGTTCTTGAAGGAACAGCTTAACTAACAAAAAAGACGCATAGAAAACATAGGGTACGACCCAAGAAATCATCCACCAATAATTAAATTGCAGTATAGGAGAAATAGGTGTGAGCATCAAAGAGATAACTACGGGGATGAATGCCATCAAGCTTATTCTTTTTTTCCATATTGGGGATGGCTCTGGTGATGAATATAAAGCAAACATAAGATAGGTATAAGGAAGACCTGCCTGACAGATAAAAGAGCTGACATTCTCTAGATGCTGCAAGGTTTGTTCAAAAGAGCCTGAGTACCCAGATGACTGGAGCATGGGAAGCCAGACCTCTCCAATTACTCCTGATAAAAAGCCAAACCCACCTACAAACGCTATAGCCGCTGCCCATCTAGTTGAAATTCTTTGACCATCTGTAAACCAGATGACAAAGCCTAGAATCCAAACAGCAATTAATACTAAACCCATATTAAATGGAGCTCCTTTTAACATATTCTTTTCTCCATTATACTGCATATTGCTTTAAAATAAATAAAGCGTATTTTGGTGTCTAAATATCAGACACAAAATACGCTGCTTTGGAACAAGTTAAGAAAATAAGGAAGTAAGAAATCGATAGGAGACCAAAAGCCCACTGACAGCCATGATAAAAATCCAAAGCATAAAGAGGGTTTTTAGGGTCCTCTTCAACTGTGTCAACTGTGCTTGATTCACAATTCGCTGGATCTCTTCACGGCTTGGATCTGGGTTGGGCGAATTATCCTTTTCCATCACACTCACTCTCCTTGCACCTGTTCCTTCCATTATATCCTATTCTTGAACAATAAAGGTGGCCTGATCACGAAGATCTGTATCCTGGGCCGTAATCCAAAATTCAAAGCGATATGTTCCAGGTTCTAGGCCCTCAAATACTTCTTCATATTTCAACTCGTCTCCAGGTTTAATGGTGACGGTTTGGATCGCTTGGATAAACAGCTTATCAATAGAGTAATGCTTAACTACCGTTCCTTCTTCATCTTTTACCACGTATTCGTAACGCTGCCCACTTGGAAAGGTTAACTCAACATCTTTTTCTGTTTGGTTCTTTACCCCAAAAGTCACGTGAATCCGTTTGGTTTGATTCCCTTCGATTACAATAAATGGATCCATCAATCCCTCCACAATGGAAGGTGTCGGAGCCTTTGCACCTGTTGGAACCTCTCCGCCACCAGCACATCCCATAAGAAATGTTAAGCAAGCTATCGTTATCCATATCCATAATTTTTTCATTTTTGTTCACCTCTATTTATTCAGACGGAGAACTCCCCAAGAAGGTTGCAGGATTGGTTCTCATTTTTCTAAGTGTGATATAGTGGAAGAAACGATTTAATGAGGTACTTAGAATGAAGAAACGATTCGTATTTAACATGATGAGTCTATTTTCCATATACAACCTCATCGTTTTTTATATTGGTTGGCATGGATGGCTTTTCTTAAAGGTAGTTTGCTCAAAACCTTCTTTGCTACTCTATAGCTTATCTATTTTATTCCTTAGCTATTCTTATTTTATCGGTCGTTCATTTCGTCAATTTATAATATTTCGCTGGTTTGGTTCCTATTGGATGGCCGTCGTTCAATATGGAATTGTTGTGCTGCCTCTAGCCGACCTTATTGGGATGGGTCTCATCACAGCATTTATGTCAACCGAACAAGCAATATTACTGATGGGTTCTGTGACGTTAACACTTTTCATCCTGATCTTCGCTTTCGGTTCATTTAACGCCTGGAGTCCAGTCACAAGAATTTACAACTTAGAAATGAACAAAAAAGGGAGCCATCTCAGCCAGCTTCGAATCGTAATGGCCTCAGACATGCACTTTGGGGACATCTCGGGTAGCTCTCATCTCCAGCGCATGGTCAAGACGATTAACGATTTGAACCCGGACATTATCCTTTTTCCTGGTGATATCATTGACGATGAGCCCGGACCGTTTATTCGAAAGAAGATGGGCCCTATTATGAAACAATTAGAAGCGCCCCTTGGCGTGTATGGAGTTTTGGGAAATCATGAATATTATGGTGGCAAGGTGCAGGAAATTGTGGAAGAATTAGAACGTTCTGGAGTTCGGATTTTGTTAGATGAAGCCATTGTCATTGATGAATCCTTCGTTCTAGTAGGCAGAAAGGACAGAACAGATAAGTCTCGTCGAGCTTTAGACAGCCTGCTTACCGATCTAGATGCTTCCAACCTGCCTTTGTTTCTCATGGATCA
>JBEQAI010000029.1:0-16921 GCA_041640415.1 Ammoniphilus sp.
CTAAAGGTCCCAAAATCCGTTGGCAAGGAGACTTCCACTTCACGGTGTATCAGCTTTTCTTTCTCTGTGCGGTATTTGATTAAGTCTTCGATCGTAATAATCTTTAAATCAAACTTCTCGGCAAACTTCAAGAGATCGGGCACGCGAGCCATAGTGCCGTCATCCTTGATAATTTCGCATATTACGCCTGCTGGATACGAATCGCACATTCTGGCTAAATCCACGGCGGCTTCGGTATGTCCTGCTCTGCGCAGGACTCCCCCAGACTTAGCGACGAGTGGGAAAATATGTCCTGGTCTGCGGAAATGGGTTCCCTTCACCGAAGGGTCAATTAAGTCCATAATGGTCTGAGAACGCTCAGGAGCGGAAATCCCAGTTGTTGTATCAAACGAATCCACCGAAACAGTAAAAGCAGTAGCGTGAGCATCGGTATTATTTGTGACCATCGGTCCCAAGCGAAGCTCTTGCGCTCTTTCCTCCGTGATGGGAACACATACCAGTCCTCTTCCATGAGTAATCATGAAATTGATCACTTCAGGTGTTGCTTTTTCCGCTAGGGCGACAAAATCCCCTTCATTCTCACGATCCTCATCGTCTACTACGATGATGGTTTTCCCCTGCCTTAAGTCCTCCAAGGCCTCTTCTATGGAGTGGAACATGCCTTTCTCCCCTTTCTGTTTTTTTTACATAAACCCATGCTCAGCTAGAAATGATGCAGAAAGCTTCGAAGTGGCCTTTCTAGCCGTAATAAATTTTTCAACATATTTTCCAATCATGTCGCATTCTAAATTTACCGTAGCACCGACGCCCTTATCTTTCAGTATCGTCATCTCAAGGGTATGAGGGATGACAGAGACACGGAAACGATCTAAGGACAGGTCTACAATGGTCAGGCTGATCCCATCAATGGTAATGGAGCCTTTAGGCACCATGTAATGCAACAGTTCTTCAGATGCTTTGATCTCAATGAGGACGGCATTGCCATAAACCGTTTTGCTCGCGATAGTTCCTGTTCCATCCACATGACCAGATACAAAATGGCCTCCAAAGCGTCCCCCAGCCGCCATCGCTCTTTCCAGATTGACTCGGCTACCGACTTTGATCTCGGCTAGGCTTGTCTTATGAAAAGTCTCGGGCATCACATCTACCGTAAACTCTCGGGACGTAAACGACGTAACGGTTAGACAAACCCCGTTAACCGCAATGCTGTCTCCTAACTGAACATCCTTAAGAATGGTGGAGGCACCGATCGTAAGAACGAGCCATTCTCCTCCTCGCTTTACTCCAAGAATGGTGCCTAGTTCTTCAACGATTCCTGTAAACACTTTGTCCCTCCTCATGAATTCCAAGGTTTATATTAGTCCTAAGTAAATTGAAAAACCCCGAGAATAGTCAAAACGACTCTCGGGGCATAATGGATGATAGCCAAAGAAAAGCAGGAAATAGGAGGTTTAGCGCATAGCAAAATAAGCACTGCCCTCGTACTGCTTTACACTTTTCCTTCTCCCATCCAGACTATACTGTCGGTTTCGGAATTTCACCGAATCAGCGTCAACCCTATTAGGTATCGGCTCACGGACTAAGGGTGGTTCCATGCTTATACACCCATCACCGCCGGTCGGGAATCTCACCCGGCCCCGAAGGAATATTCAGTTCACCTTGTGTTCTAAATATTATATCTAATTTATGAGTCTTTGTAAATATTTCAATCCATCAATCATTAGAATCTCCAAACCAGCGCTTCATAATCTTTCTTATCCACGTTTCATTCGGATGATAGCCTTCACTATAAATATGGATGTTTCCTAAGGGATCAATCGTACAATAAATTGGCCGTCTTCCTGGCCATTGGTTTAAATAATACGGAATCAGTGCTTGTTTAACTTCTTCTGTATCCATCGTATGATCAGGGGGACCGTTGTTGATCAGATACCATTGGACAGCTCTTTTCAATGTCGCCTCTGCGCGTTTTTGAGCCTTTGTCTCTTCGATCGTCAGGAGTTGCTCAAAAAGTAAGGGCAAAACTAGTCCAGCCACAAGACCCAAAAGGAGAAAGAAAAACAGGAAACGTCCAAGCCCCTTCATCCAAAATCACCCATTTTGAGCTTTTCCTTTAGTCTATGAGGCTAGGTGTTTGTCCTGTTACACTTTTTGTTTAGCCACTCGTATTTCCTCCGCAAGTGCTTCTGCCGCCTGCTTCGGCGATTCAGCATGACATACAGCCGAAATTACCGCAACGGCGTCTCCACCCGCTTGAATGACAGGTGCAGCTAATCCAAGCTGTATACCGCCAATTCCGACGATGGGAAGATCCGTCAAGCGTCGAATATCGGTAATCAAGGACGGAGTAACCGCTTCCCCTGCATCACTTTTGGAATGAGTGGGATAAATGGAACCTACGCCGAGATAATCAGCGCCGTGCTCAATCCCTTTTAAAGCCTCTTCCACACTAGAAGCGGAAATCCCAAGGATTATCTCCTCCCCGATCCGTTCTCGCACGTTCCCCTCAGGTAGATCGTCTTGGCCAAGATGCAGGCCATCCGCTTTCATCTCTACCGCTAGGTTTAGTCGGTCATTGATGATAAATACAGCCTTTTTTTCTTGGCACAGCTGTTGAATCGGTGTGGCCAATCTTATAAACTCAGCGTCCCCCCGCTTTTTCTCGCGAATTTGAAGGACTCGGACTCCTCCGTCCAACGCTTCTCTCGCTAATTCAAGAGCACTAAGTCTGCCATACCCCTCTAGATCCATGACCAAATAGACGCCCCAATCTGCCATTCGTTCCCGTTTATTCATGCTTCTCTCCATACGCCCAATGATTGGTAGGCCCATGACCCTGGCCTAGACCGAGCTCATTCGTAATGGCCGCGGTAATAAAAGCTTTAGCTGTGTGAATCGCTTCAGGTAGGTTTACCCCTTTGGCTAATTCCGCGGTGATGCAAGCAGCAAAGGTACATCCCGTACCATGCGTATGGCGAGTTTGAACTCTCACCCCAGGGAAGGTCATGAACTCAGTTCCGTCAAAAAACAAGTCCGTCGGCTCCTCTTCTAAGTGACCTCCCTTTACAATGACCGCTTTGGCTCCCATCTCAATGATCTCTTTTGCAGCCGTCCGCATCGCTTCCATATTGTCAATCCGCTTCTTGGTAATCACTTCCGCTTCCGGAATGTTAGGAGTGACAACCGTAGCAAGAGGAAGCAAATACTTGATTAGACTTTCTACCGCCTCATCCTGCAGAAGCTTTGCTCCTCCTTTTGCCACCATGACAGGGTCGACTACCACATTGGGTACTTGGTAATATTTCAGCTTCTCCGATACGAGCTGGATAATCTCAGGCGTTCCTAACATGCCTGTTTTTACGGCATCCGTTCCAATATCCTCAATGACCATCTCGATTTGCTTGGCTATCATATCCAATGGAATAGGGTGAATTCCCTCTACTCCCCGTGTATTTTGGGCGGTAATCGCCGTAATCGCACTCATTCCGTAGACTCGGCGAACAGTAAAGGTTTTAAGATCAGCCTGAATGCCTGCTCCGCCTCCGCTGTCCGAACCAGCTATGGTTAAGGCTCTTGGTATCGTCATGAACTTGCTGCCTCCTTAAGGTCACAAAATTAAAGCTAGCATAGGACATTTTAGTTTAGATTTCAAGAGAGCCGGCAAAAAAAAGAGCCTTCTCGCAAGGAAAAGGCTCTTCGCTATTCGCATTACTTCTTTTTGGGGGCAATATTCATCATGCCTTTTTCCAAGGGCACTCCGTCCCTCATTAAGCCATTGCGGTTACGAGGCGTTTTCTTCATGTTGGCTTGTTCTTTTAGCGCCATGCTTACCACCTCCCAGAACTAGTATGCCCATTGCTCCGGTTCTACTTGTTGGTTCTTTTTCGGTGGTCGTACTGCTCCTGCATATCGGCATCCGAGTCTGGATTATTCATTTCATTTCGTCCATGCAGATACACCAGCGTTTCACTCTTGGCAGGAATCGTTCGGCGGTTATTGTACCAACTTAACGCTAAAACTAAAAAAATGACGGAGCCTAAAAGTACAACCAAGTTCCATTCCAAATGACTGGCCTCCTCTTTTTTCTTTAGTTTTTTCTACCGCTTGCGCCTTATCCTTTCCTATTTTTTGCAGCCATGGGAAGGATTTAAGGCAGGTCAACGCGAATCCATGAAGACACCCTATTATTTAACGGAGGAACATTATGTACAAGATTCACGATATCTCCATGGCCATTTATCCAGGCATGACGGTTTATAAAAATAAGCCAGAGAAGCAGCCAGCCTTTGAAAGAGTGCAAAATAATTATGTAAGTGAAACGAGGGTAAGTTTGGACGTTCATGGGGGTACCCATGTGGATGCTCCTCTTCATATGATAATTGACGGGGAAACCATTGAAACCATTCCAGTCGAGCATCTTGTGGGCCCTTGCCGGGTATTCGATCTATCCCATGTTACCGATGGGATCTCAGCCGCGGATTTAGCGCCGTTTGATATTCAAGAAGGAGAATTTATCCTTTTGAAGACGGCCAACTCAAAGGATGAAACCTTCAACCCCGATTTTATTTATGTCAATGAAGATGGGGCTCGGTTCCTGGTTGAAAAACGCATTAAAGGAGTCGGGATTGACTCTCTCGGGATTGAACGGAGTCAACCAGGCCATCCGACGCATAAAACCTTGTTTGGGTCTCAAATTATCATCATCGAGGGACTTCGTCTGAGCGAAGTTGCGGAGGGCAGCTATTTCATGATGGGCGCCCCCATTAAGCTGTTAGGGACGGACGCGTCTCCGGCGCGCGTTCTTCTTATTGAAGGGATCACTTATTAATTTTTCATAAAAAGCTGAGTAGAGGCACCTTGCCTTTATTCAGCTTTTTCAGTAAGAATATGGTAAACTAAAGACTAGATTAGTCTTGATAAGGAGAATTCCCATGTTTCAAATCATCGAAAAACCCAATTACTGGCACATTCGCTTTAATTATGATAAAGGAAATTCAATTGACAACCACTTTATCGAGCGTTTTTCTCAGACCCTAGATCAGTTGCCCCAGGACGCTCACGTCGTGATCTTGGAAGGGAACGCTCATTTCTCCGTGGGAATGAATCTTCCCTTTTTATCTCGTATGAGTCCACCCGAAGTGAAAGCCTATTTTTCCCGATATGAAACCCTCTTAACCCAACTCGAACAAGCCCCCTATATCACCATCGCCAAGATGACAGGCTATGCCATGGGAGCAGGGGCCGAGCTCGCTCTGGCCTGTGATTTTCGCTGGATGGAACAAAAGGCCAAAATGGGCTTTCCCGGTGTAAATGTTGGGTTTACCTATAATACCAAAAGGCTGAGAAAGCTCATTCCTCACCAGGTTGCTAAACGGTTAGTCCTGTCTGGAGCGACCATCAATGCCCAGGCAGCCAGTCAGTATGGGATCGCAGATCGGGTGCTAAGCCACAAACGCTTGGAGCGGGAACTTGAGGAATTCGTAACGCAATTTGCAGGAAAATCCCCACATGCGTTAAAATATGCAAAAGCAGCTTTCTTCCAGATGGAATCCGAAGAAGCTTTGAATCTCTCCATTGAAACCGAACACTACCTTGAAGGCGCCACAGCTTTTATTGAAGGTCGAGCTCCTCGCTGGTTGATGGAGAAGGATAAAATTTCCTCACCCAGGCCCGATACATCCAAAAATGGTTTAATGAAGAAGCATTCCTTGAATGTGGATTCCAAGGAAAAACAAGATCGGACAAGCAAAATTCTGTCTCGTTTTAAATCTCTAGATCAAGAATCCTTAAAAGATTAATGGAGGATAGGCAATATGCTCCCATCGCGCAAGTCCCCTTACCAGTGGGTGAAATATTCACCTGCTCATCTTTCACTCATTCTTCACCATCAAAGAGAGCTGTACTCCCTAAACTTCACCAGGATGAGTTTTGATGAGCAGTTTTACCAAAACATTACGCAGTGGTATACCGAAGGTGTGCAACTCCAGGATTGTCACTCCTTCTTATTAACCGATGAGCGGGATCAACTGATTGGGTTTTATTTGTTTCAGCGCAATGATTCTACGGTCTACCTCATGCAAATGTTTGTGGTGCAAGAGTATCGGGGCAAAGGGTACGGAACCCTTCTGCTAGATCACTATGAGCAAATGGGAAAACAGCTCGGCGCCGTTTCCTCCTTTCTCCACGCTAGCCAGATGAATCAATCGGCCGTAGGCTTTTATTTAGAAAACCGCTATGTCATCATCGATCAAGAGAACGATGAGGATGGAAGTCCTCGATATTTAATGTTTAAGAACTTGCGCAAAAAGGAAGCTGAAGGTTCGTAACCCTCAGCTTTTTTTCGTCATTTTCGTGAAACTCTCCTTACAATTTCTACTAGATTTCCACTATAATAAAACATGGGACTGAAACTAAAATTCAGGGGGAAGCAGAACTATGAATGACAAGCATGTTTATTTATTCTCTGAAGGGAATTCAAGTATGAGTAGCCTCCTTGGAAGAAAAGGAGCAAACTTAGCTGAGATGTACACCCTAGGTCTCCCTGTTCCGTTTGGCTTTACAGTCAGTACTGAGGCCTGCCGGACTTTTTATAGAGATGGTAAACGAATCAACTCTTTCATCGAAAAGCAAATTGACGATGCCCTTATCACGTTAGAAGAACAAACAGGGAAAGAATTTGGACACGCTAAGAACCCTCTTCTTGTTTCTGTTCGGTCAGGTTCGCCCATCTCAATGCCGGGCATGATGGATACGATCCTCAACCTTGGCCTTAATGATATAACGGTAGAAGGATTAGCACAAAAAACAGGCAATCCCCGCTTTGCTTTTGACTCGTATCGCAGATTTATTCAAATGTTTAGCGATATTGTCCTCCAGATTGATAATTATCAGTTTGAGAGCGAACTAGAGCAAATGAAGACCAAGGCCGGAGTCACCAAGGATTCAGACCTTTCAGCCATGCATCTCTACGAGCTTGTTAGAGCTTATAAGAAAATTGTAAAAAAAGAAATTAAAGATGAGTTTCCTCAGGATCCGAAGGTCCAGCTCATGCTGGCAACAGGGGCGGTATTTGAATCATGGAATAACCAGAGAGCCGTCTTATATCGCAGAATCAACCGAATTGAAATGGATTATGGAACCGCCGTCAATATTCAGGCCATGGTGTTTGGCAATATGGGCGATGATTCGGGTACCGGTGTTGCCTTTACCCGCAACCCGAATCACGGCGAGAACGAACTGTTCGGTGAGTTTCTTATGAACGCCCAAGGAGAAGATGTCGTCGCTGGCATCCGAACGCCACAGCCTCTCTCCGAGCTTAAAAGACTGATGCCGGATACCTATCATCAATTTAAGCTTTTGGCCAGGAACCTTGAGACTCATTACAGAGCTGTGCAAGATATTGAGTTCACCATTGAGCAAGGGAAACTGTTCCTTTTACAAACCAGAACGGCCAAGGTTACGCCTGAAGCCAGTATCAAAATTGCCGTGGATATGGCACAAGAAGAATTTATCACCCAGGATGAAGCCCTGATGAGAGTAGATCCTCACTCCCTCCATTCGATGCTGCATGAAACGCTCGACGCAAGCGTAGAAGTCGAGGTTCTCGCCGTTGGATTACCGGCAAGCCCTGGTGCCGCCGCAGGGATCATTGTGTTTGATTCGGAAGAAGCGGAACGCCTTCAGCGAACTGGTCATGAAGTCATCTTGCTTCGAAGGGAAACAAGCCCTGACGACATCCATGGAATGGTAGCCAGTGTAGGAATCCTCACGAGTCAGGGCGGGATGACCAGTCACGCCGCTGTAGTAGCCAGAGACATGAGCAAGCCCTGCATCGTGGGCTGTGAAACCATGCAAATTAATGAGTCACGCCAAGAGGTAACTTTTGGTGAAACGATTCTTAAGGCAGGAGACACGATTACACTGGATGGCTCGACGGGTCGAGTGATACTAGGACGAGCCCCACTTGTGGCTCCGACGTTCAGCCAGGAATTTACCACGATGCTCTATTGGGCCAAGAGAAGGAAACAAATGGAGGTTCTTGGCAGTGTGAATACGCCTAAAGAGGCCATCCAAGCAAAATCCCTAGGAGCTGAAGGAATCGGCTTGTGCCGAACGGAGTTCATGTTTATGGATCCCGTTCGAGTGCCGATCGTCCAGGAGATGATCCTGTCTCAAAATAAATGGGAACGAAAAAAAGCCCTAGATAAGCTCCTTCCTATGCAGAAAAGTGATTTTCTCGAGATGTTTCGCATCATGGAAGGCAAGGATGTGATTATCCGGCTCCTTGATCCTCCGTTGCATGAATTCTTGCCAAGCGCGGAGACCCTCTCCATCGAAATTGAAAGAGCCAAGGTCAACAAAAATTTTGATGAGGTTCAAGAAAAGGAAAAATTGCTCCGACGAGTCAAAGCGCTCCATGAGCTCAATCCTTCTTTTGGTCACCGGGGTTGCCGATTGGGCATTACCTACCCAGAGATCTATGAAATGCAAGTCACAGCCATTGCAGAGGCTGCACTGGAGCTCAAGCAAGAAGGCATTCGCATACACCCCAATATTATTGTTCCGTTAGTTAGTCATGCTAACGAGATGAAGCTGGTTCGAGAACAGGTAGAAGAAACGCTTAAGCATGTATTCGAAGTCTATAAGGACGAAATTAACATTCCGATCGGGGCGTTCATTGAGCTTCCTCGGGCCTGCATCACAGCCAACCAAATCGCGCGTTATGCGGACTTTATGACCTTTGGCTGCAATGATTTAACCCAAACCACGTACGGGTTTAGCCGAGATGATGCCGAAGGGAAGTATCTGGCTTACTACATCGATCATAAGATCTTGCCCGATAACCCCTTCACGGTCATTGATCAAGAAGGGGTAGGCGGTCTCATTCGCTTCGGAACGGAAAACGGGAGAAAAAACAAACCGCAGATGCGTGTGGGAGTTACCGGGGTACCGAGCAGTGAAAAGAAGTCCGTCCGCTTCTTTCACGGAATTGGGCTAGACTATCTGTCTTGCGTCCCTCACCTGGTTCCTATAGCCATTGTATCTGCTGCCCAAGCGGCCATTCTGGCTGAAGAAACAAAAGCAATGAAGAAGGAGCAAGTAAAAAGTACGGTATAAAAAAATGGCTGTAGCCCTAGTCAATGATAACTGACCAAGGGGCAACAGCCTTTTTTTAGTTACTCTTCCATTGGCTTTAATTCATACCCTTCTTCAAACAGCTCGGCATATCGAATCGGAGGAAATTTCTTTTTCGTATGGGTATAGAACATCGTATCCACAACGATGGAGCCTTCCATCGGATATTGAAGGATTTCAAAATATTTTTTGGCTTGCTTCAATTTTTCCTGCACGTCTTTCCAGGATTCAAACTGCCAACAAACCTCAAGCTTATCGTTGAAGATGCTAAAGTGAAGGCCTGTCTCCGGCATGAATGGCATGACTTTGCTGTGCATCACCTCACCATTCCAAACGATCACATCGCCGTTCTTTAAAATCACGCCACGCGCATATTTCTCTTGGCTATAAATGTTCTTAACATCCCGTCTCGTTGGGTTCGTGCATATAAAAAGATCATCAAGATTGCTCATGGCTTGTCCCCCAGACTTGATCTAGTCCTCTTCTTCTTCATCCTCTTCATCATCCGTCACAAAGATCAGCTCCACGCCAAGATCCTGCAGCAGCTGAAGCACTTCATCATTTAGCCGGGTATCGTGAACGAGTCCAATGGATTCAACCAGCTCAAGCTCCTCTAGATCGCCCTTTTCCGCATCTTCAATCAGTTCAATGATATCTTCAAGACCTTTGCTTTTCAGGGATTGTAAAATTTCATCTTTCGTCATCTGTTTAGCACCCCTCTTCTTCATTTCCCTTTCCATATTATACATGATTTTAACCGTTCATTATACTTTCCTGTTTCCTTTGTCAGTCTCTGCGGTAAAATTACAAATTTTTAACATTTACTTTACATCTTCCTGTTAAACTTATTCATAAAGAATGTAACTGAGCACATAGACTTGTACAAAGGATCTTCCTATCTTGGAATCTTGAGGAGGGACACCGATGAGAGGAAAAGTGCTGATCCTTTCAGAAGCCTTTGGCGGCGGCCACACGCGTGTGGCTAAGGCTATAGCGGCTTCCCTGAAGGGGTGGCAATGCTCCATTTACGAGATGGGCCATTTTCTACACCCCAAAATCACTCGTCAGCTTACCAAAAATTATTTGCTCACCATTCAAAAAGCGCCATGGATCTGGAAAAAATTATATTCGAGTTCACTTTCTGAGAGTAATATGATACCCTTTATATATCAGAAAATTTACTTTACTAAACTATCTGTACTTTTACTGCAACATAATCCAGACATCATCATTGCAACACATCCTTTTCCGGCAGCAGCCATTAGCGCATTTAAGAAGAGAGGAGTGAACATCCCTCTTGTCGGGGTCACGACCGACTTTCATGTGCATCCTAGCTGGTCGCTGGCCGACTGGGATATCCTCTGTACACCAAGTACGAGCATTCCAGAATGGATAAGGAGGCAGCACTGTACATTGCCCACAGGAATTCCTGTGATGCCCGCCTTTCACCTGAAGCCTAATAAGAAGGAAGCACGATCTATCCTCAATCTGGATGCGAAACGACCCGTCGTCTTATGGATGGGCGGCAGTCAAGGCATTCATAAAAAAATGAATTGGATCCACAATATTCCTAAGGACCCTTCTATTCAATGGATTTTTGTAGCAGGCCACAATGATGAACTTTTTGGATCCTTGTCCACCAGCTTAGGCAGGTTGGACTATGTAAGGCTCTTTAAATATACAGAGGATATTCCTTTGCTAATGGATGCTGCCAATCTCATCGTCACCAAGGCGGGCGGAGTTACCTGTTCTGAAGCCATTCAAAAAGAGCTTCCCATTATCCTTGGACCCAGCTTATCGGGTCAAGAAGCCGAAAATGTACGGTTTCTCTTACAGCAACGATTGGCGATGCAGCCCTTATCATCTTCATTCTGGCTCACATTGAAAGAAGTCACCAGCAATCCCCAACAACTTCATATTCTTCAGGGTAACATAAGAGCTTACAAGCAAACCACTCAACCCAGAAGCTTGTATCCTCTTATCGAATTCTTAACTTCCAAAGGAGGCGTTGTGAGTTGAATCCAAATGAACGCATGGTAACCCGTATTAAGTCGATCTACTACTATCTGAAACAGAAAGGGAACGATGTTCATTCTACGGAGTTAGCAGAAGAATTTGGATATAATGCACGAACCATTCAGCGGGATTTAAAGACGTTAGAGTATAACAATCTTGTAAAGAATACTGGAAGAGGCAAGTGGGCTGTAATCTGAATAGAAACGAAAAAAGTCCCTAGCGCAATTCGCTAGGGACAATAAGGATGTAAAAACACTAAAACACTCGACAATTCCATTATAAGCCATAAACCCAAAAATGTAAACGCTTTAACGACCGATAAAAAAAGAAGAACTTTTACGTTCTTCTTCTACTCTATCGTTAATTCGCCGCTGTTTTTTCTTTCCAGTTCTCCAAGAACCGTTCTTTCTCTACTCGCTCTCGTTTCGTAGCTCTTCGTTCCATCTTGTAGGAAGAACAGTCTTCGGAGTGATCGCTTGCATGGAAGGAAAGCTTCTTTTCCTTTTTCATGCATAGATTTTCTGATTTCACCAGATAAAAGCAGTTACGGCATGAGTTGACAGCCTGAATTTGGGGTGTCTTTTTTTGGGTGATGACCATGCTGCCACTGCAGAATGGACATACTTCCATATCAAGATTTTTTGACCAGCCAATGCAATCCTCACTAATGCATTTGCGCACTTCGACCCACTCTTCACCAGCAATAATATTCGTCTTTAGCTGAGCTTCAGGACTTTCAGACATTAGAAAGATGTGATTCATTTCATCACGTCCCATTCTATTAAGAATTCAGAATTCGTTGAAGAGGTCCTCTTATTAGGTAGTATTCTATCATGAATTTGATCATTTGGATGCAAGCAACTATTGGAAAAGCCACCTATACAGGTGGCTGGATCAATTACTTTATTACAGGTACAGCTTCCTTCACCAAATCAGGGGTAACAACTTCCATCTCACCGATTCCACGGATGATCTTGCGCGCATACGCCTTTTCTGGCTTTAGAATCTTAACCAAATATTCAATGGCAACTTCAGGATCTACTGTTTCGCCGCAAGTATAGCAGTCAAGTGCAGCAAAACCTCTCTCAGGATAAGTGTGAATTGAGAGATGACTCTCAGACAAAAGAACCAGAACAGTAGCCCCTTGTGGATCAAATTGCTTGGATTGTACAGATAACACCGTAGCTCCACAAGCCTCTGCAGCTTCTACCATATGATGCTGTAGCAGTTCTGCATTGTTTAGTAAATCAAAGTCTACACCCCAAGTATCAATTGCAACATGTCTTCCGAAAGTTGAGTATTCCATCTTTCGGTCCCCCCTCCTAGCATATTATAGTTAAACGATATCGCTAGGACCTACGCCATTCACTTTCATCGAGGAGAATTTCCTTGAGTGAATCCTGGTTCCTATTCTGTATCAACAATGAATAAAATAACATGTATCGCCCCATGACGCAAGCCTTTTTTTCAACGTGTTCCTCTAGGTTCACAATCATTTAAGGAGATAAACGCCTCTTTTACCCGGTTCCAAAATGGAAAAGACCTAGACCTTAGGAATCGGATTCGCTCTTTGGCAACGGAACATTTCATGCGGCAAATGGAATCAAGCTGGAATGATTCATGATCCACTGAAACCATGTAGGCATCGGCCTTAGGCACCAACGTGAGCTCGTGGTGCTTGGGAATAACGAGGGAAGACCCAATGGTGCGATATACGCGGTTATTGATGGACGCCATCTCGCTGAGCTGAATCATCTCCAGGGATGGGTGCACAATCGCCCCACCTAAGCTTTTGTTATAACCCGTGCTGCCCGATGGGCTGGAAATGCATAAGCCATCTCCCTTAAACGACTCAAAGTGGTACTGGTTTAAGTGTACATCAATTTGAACCGAACCCTTTACCCCTTTGATTGTCACATCATTGAGAGCGAGATAAGTATTAGACACCCCCTCTTCCTCCATCACCGCTTCTACTAAGGGATACTCCACCGTGATTAGGCTGTTGTCTACTACTGCTTCAAGTAAGGATTCTACGGTATCCCAGTCCGAATAAAAGCCAAGATGACCCGTGTTATAAGCAACAAAAGCCGTTTTTTCCAACCTCTGTTTATACGTATGAAAAGCTTGCAAAACGGTTCCGTCACCACCGATGGCAATGACCGTATCGGGGCATTCCTCATGATAGGTATAACCATGATCTTGTAGATGCTCTATTGCCTGCTTTTTTTTTGCCTCAGAGATCTCATCGCCTCTGCTCACCACCGCAAAATTCATGCTTTACCTCTCCGCCCTCTTGTGATTAATGAATTCTAGTTCTAATTCTCCCGTATTTCTATTTTTTAATACCAGCTTGGCTTCATAGGGATGGCCCGCTTTGCTTTTAAACTTGAGCTTATTCGTCTGGCCCTTGTTGATTAGCGTCTGGACCATGCTTGCAGATAGCTTTTTGCCAAAGCTGTTTTTCCAAATGACGAATGTGCAGCCCTGCTTGTATTGTGAGCAACCAAAGCCCTTATGCCCCTCGATAATGACTCCGCCCTCACAAGCCTCTCTCGGGCACTTGGCAAGCGAACGGGGTCCTTCGGAGGAACGTACTCGGGCGGCAACAGGAGCCGGCTGCTGCCGAACCTTTTCTACAATGACATGGGCCAGTTTTTTTACCTGTTCAAGAAAGCCGGTGTCAGAGGCTTGTCCTTTCGCGATTTGGCTTAAGCGCCTCTCCCACTGCCCTGTCATCTCAGGGGAAGTCAAGAGATCGATGCCAATTTCCCTTATCCATTCGATCGTACTTCTCCCTTTGTCCGTTAAGGTTAGTTTTTTACCTGAGATCCCAATATACCCAACCTTCTTCAGACGTTCAATGACAGAAGCACGCGTAGCTGGGGTTCCGAGTCCAGCATCCTTCATCGCTTCTCTTAGCTCTTCATCCTCTATCCGCTTTCCGGCGCTTTCCATGGCCTTCAGCAGGGTTCCTTCTGTATACAGGGAGGGAGCGGTGGTTTCCTTTTCCATGCACTTCGCTCCCTTGCACCGTACCGGCTCGGATGGAGTGATCTCAAAAGCCTCTTTCGTCTCCTCGATCTCCTCAGGTTCTTCCTTTGCTTTTTTCTTGCTATTGAAATCGGGATAAACCACCTTCCACCCCAAGCTGATCAATTGCTTGATCTGTGTCTTAAACCGTTCCTGCTCAATTTCTGTATGGATATGATGCGTCCAATATTCGGCAGCAGGGTAGAATTGGGCCAGAAATCTGCGAACAATGAGATCATACAGCTTTTGTTCGTCAGGAGTCAGCTTGCCTGGTTTCTTATTGGTCGGCAGGATCGCATGATGGTCCTCCACCTTGGACGGATTACAGATGCTTCGATTTCCTTTGTGAACCAAACTTTTATCGGCTCCGCGAACCCATTCCTCATACGGTGTACCTCTAAGCGCTTCGAGGGCTCTGTGCATATCTGGAATATTTTCTTCGGTCACATAATTGCTGTTGGTTCGCGGGTAACTAATGACCTTATGCTTTTCATAAAGGGATTGCGCGAGGTCGAGCGTCTTCTTAGCCGAATAATGAAGCTTAGCATTCGCCTCCCGTTGCAGGAGTGTCAAATCATAAAGCTTCGGGGCGTAATCCTTCGTGTGCTTTTTATCATATTTTGCAATGCAGCCCATTTTCCCGCGAACCTTATCTGCCAATGCTTGAGCCTGCTCCGGGTCTGCCAATCTCTCCCCCATCCATTTCCCCTTATATCCCTGCGCTCCCTGGATAAACTGGGCTTCCACTTCATAGTATTTCGTCGGCTTAAACTCCTCGATTTCCTTTTGCCGGTCATAGATTAACGCGAGCACAGGGGTTTGAACTCTTCCAACAGAAACAAGGGTCTTGCCTTGAATCGTAAAGGCCCTTGACCCATTCATCCCTACTAGCCAATCGGCCTCGCTCCTAGAGCGGGCTGCCCTTGTCAGATTGGTGTATTCTTCTTCATCCTTGAGATTTTGGAAGCCTCGCCGAATGGTATCTGGCGTTAGGTCCGAGATCCATAGCCTTTTGACAGCTTGCTTCAAGCCTAAATGCTTGCGGATAAAATAAAAAATAAGCTGTCCTTCTCTCCCTGCATCGCATGCATTAATGATTTCTCGGCATTGTTTGGATAGCTCGCTAATGGTCTTTAGCTGGTCGCGAGTTTTGTAATTGGGGACAAGTTTAAAGGTTTGAGGAATAATAGGGAGGTCTGTTAAATTCCACTTCTTGTACTTCATATCATATTTGTCCGGCTCTGCTAACTCCACGAGATGTCCGATAGCCCAAGTAATAATATAGTTTTGCCCTTCGATATAGGTTTTATGATTTTTGCCTTTCGGCTCCACGACGCCTGCAATCGTGCGCCCCATGGAGGGTTTCTCAGCTATAATTAAGGTTTTCAATAAGGGCCTCCTCTCCTAAAAAAAAGCGCGCGAAGGCGCACTTTATTCATTCTATCTTTCTTTTAAAAATCCCTTTGTCGCATCAAAAAAATCTTGAAAACGGTAGGTAGGCAGCTGCTGATCCGATACCTCCGTATGAATCAGAGCCGACGACATGCCCACGAGGTTTGCCCCTTTAATATCATGATGAAGCGAGTCTCCAAAGTGAACGGCCTCGGAAGGAGCTATCCCAGCGCAAGCCAGAGCAGAATGAAAAATAACGGGATCCGGCTTACTGACTCCCACCTCTTCCGAAATAATAATCAGCTTTTCTTCAAAAAAAGGAAGCAAGTTCATGCGTTCCAGCTTGGCTCTTTGCATCTCAACGGACCCATTCGTAATTATCCCAACTCGGTACCGCTCCTGAAGAAGCTCCAAAAACTCTTTAGCCCCCTCATATGGCTCGACAAACTCGAGATAGTTCGAGATGATGATTTCGTTTAGCTGACTCATCATATCATGATCCACAGGAATCTGAAAGCTCTTAAACGTCTGGATCCAGCGCTCATCTCGATAGCTGTCCATGGTGCGGTGCCCTTTTTCCACTTCAAAATAAAGCTGATCCGCTATGCTTCGGAACTGATCATAAAACACATCAAAAGGGACCCCTAACTTGTTAAGCCCTATGACGTGGTGAAGAGCTTGTTGGGACACTTTCTGATACATATTGTCAAAACTGAACAGCGTATTATCCAAATCTAAAAATACAACCTTATACATGGCTTGTCCCCCTTATCTCTTTCAGCTTGTCCTCAATCTGGCAGATCGTTCGGTCCACCCTTTCGTGGCAAGCTAAATCAAGCCTTGCCTTTTCCGCATGAAACGACTGGACAAGCAAAGGATCCTTAAGATATCTTAGGTTAATCTCCATCGTCAATAAAGAGCCCTGACAAGCCGAGCGTAGAAAGAAAACGGCACATCCCAAATCACTTGCTACATTCTTCTGTATCAAGGGCCCTAATTGTTCGCAAATGTCTAGAGCTTGAAGACATAACCGCGCGATCTCTAAAGGAGCTTCGGCTGCATTTTGGATTGCTGATTGAAGAAGCTCTTTCCCCGCTTTTTTCTCTAGCGTGTCCATCACGTTTTGAAAGGAACGGATATCTTCTAAACATAGCTTTTCAAAACGGTCTGTTATCGGCTGAAACCCCCTCACCAAGGCTTGAATCTCTGGTTCTGCCTTTCTCGAACGCAGCGTGATATTGGCGGCCATCAAGGCCATCGCAGCCCCTAGCGAGGCTACGACGGCAGATGTACTTCCTCCACCAGGGGTAGGGGCATCGGAGCTAAGCTGACGCAAGTATTCCTGAAT
>JBEQAI010000030.1:0-16568 GCA_041640415.1 Ammoniphilus sp.
TTCTCTCCTCACTTCATCAGAGGCTTGCGGAGCAAGCAGTTCCTTTACCCGCCGTTTCGCAATCTCCTGGGGATCCAGCGTTACAATGGAATTCAGCCGATTCTTTAGTCTTTTCTCATTTTCTTCTTGATCCAGTGCCGCTGCTCCTCTAGTGGCATCCGATATAATCAAGGATTTAACCTGAGACGGATAGTGGTGGCAAAAATCGATCGCAATCGCTGCCCCCATAGAATGGCCTAATAGGTTAACAGACTGATACGGAAGCTTTTCCAAGAAACCCTTTAAGATATCAGCAAATTGACAAAAGCTTCTCAATTCATGTTGCGGATCAGAGCTTGCCCCATATCCCGGAGCATCCCACGCAATAATCGTAAAATGTTCTTGTAATTCGTTGATTTGCTTTCGCCAAGACTGAGAATTATTCCCCATGCCATGGAGCAAAACCAATGGTTCACCACGTCCTGCAATCTCGTAATGGATCGACAGATCCCCCACCTCAACAAATGGCATATGATTACCCTCCTAAAAAGATAAGATTATTTCCAGAAAACAAAACGACGATGGACGGCTTCAAACAAGACGGTCACCATAAATCCAAGAATGGTAATAAGAATAACCCCAGCCATTACCTTCTCTTGCATAAGGGATGCAGACATATAACTTAACAAATATCCCATTCCATCTGTTGAGCCTATCATTTCGGTTAGTATCGTAATAACCAAAGCCAAAGGAATCGCTATCCTAAAGCCTGTAAAGATCGATGGAAGCGTAGCGGGGAACAATACCTTCCAAAATAATTGCATTTGGCTTGCCCCCATGTTCTGGGCAGCCCATACATAAAGATGATTGACTCGAAGAGAACCATAATACGTATTGATAACGATCGGAAAGATGCATTCCAGGAAGACAACCAGAATCTTAGAGCCCGATCCTATACCGAATATAAATACGAAAATGGGATAAAGCGCAACGCGGGGAATCGGATAGCCAATGGAGAACATCGGCTGCATCCAATCATTGAGCAAGTTATACCGGCTCATCATCAACCCCAATGGAACACCGACGAGCGCGGCCAGTCCAAAACCGGCAAATAACCTGAACAAGGTCACCGAAAGATTTTCTCCAACCATCCCGGTTACAAGCAAATCATACGAGACATAAACCACCTTAAATAAGGAAGGGAATAGACGCTCAGGCATCACACCGGACCAGACAATGATTTCCCATATAAGAACGAGCCAAATAATGACTTGATAGCTAACAATTTTTTCCCATACTTTTTTTAACATCATATCCCCCTATCTCTCCGCCCACCACAGTAATCTTCCACGCACAGCCAGCAGGATCCGGTCAAAGACAAAGCCGAGGAGAGCAATGACAATGATGGAGGCAAACATCAAATCAGTTCGACCTGCAACATCAGCACTCAGGATCAAGAATCCAAGCCCCAAGCCATTGGAAGACCCGATCATTTCCGAAGAGAACATCATAATGAACGTCAGACCCAGTGATACGCGCAAACCATCGAATATTTTGGGCAAAGCAGCAGGGAATACGACCTTCCTTAAGATCTGAAAACGACTGGCTCCCATATTTTCTCCTGCCCAGATAAATACGTGGTTTACCCCATGAACGCCATCCCTTGTTGCAATAAAGCAAGGAAAAAATGCAGTCAAGAAAATAATTAGAATTCTCGTTACATCAGAAATGCCAAACCAGACCATCAGGATGGGAAGAAGCGCAATCTTAGGAACTGGGTTAACAATGGTAATTAAGGGTTCAAAAAACGCTCCAATTTTTCTGTAATATCCAGCGACGATCCCGAATGCCACTCCCGTTATCGCAACAATGAAAAAACCTATCAGCGATCGGTAGAGACTGACCCCTGCATTCATGAAAAGATCGCCAGTAACCAGCAGTCCCCATAATTGGGAGCCAATAATAGCCGGGTTTGCCAAATAAGAAGGGATAAGCTGCGCATAGGCGAGTCCTTGCCAAACGATGATGATGACAATCAGTTCAATGATCGCAATTTTTCTGAAGCGCTTATCCATTAACTACCTCCGATACTTTCAAATGTGGTTTCGCATGCTCCTGGTGAAGCAAATCCCAAATGTAGTTGCGGTAATCAGTGAATTCTTTTGTCTTGTGAATATCAAGATTACGCGGTCTTGGAAAATCAATCTCAATGATTTCTTTAATGACTGCAGGCCTTCCTGTAAATACAACAACAATATCACTTAGGAAAACAGCTTCATCAATATCATGGGTAACGAAGAGTACGCTCTTTTGGGATTCCTTCCATATACGTTGCAGCTCCACTTGCATATTTTCCCTCGTTTGGGCATCCAGAGCGCCAAAGGGTTCATCCATCAATAAAACATCAGGGTTAAAAGCCAATACACGTGCAAGCGAAATTCGCTGTTTCATCCCTCCGGATAATTGAGAAGGCAAATGGTTTCTAAACTCCCACAGGTGGACGAGCTTCAGATAATTCTCTACGATTCCCTGACGCTCTTGTTTTGGAACTCCTTGAATCTCCAAACCCCAAGCTACATTTTCACTCACGGTTTTCCAAGGAAACAAAGCAGATTCCTGGAACATCATCCCTCTATCCGGCCCCGGTTTATCCACTTCCTTCCCTCGGATTCGAACCGTTCCTTTCGTCTTTGGAATAAAGCCCCCAACAATATGCAGGAATGTACTTTTTCCGCACCCACTTGGTCCAACGACGCTGACGAACTTTCCTTCCGGAATACTCAGGTTCACTTCCTTAATAGCAACTACCTCTTCATTCCTATCCGAGTAAACCTTGCTTAGGCTATCGATTTCAATCGCTGGAATTTGCTTTCCCACAGTCATTTCCTCCTTCAACTTTTTTGAGAGTATGGATACGGGCAAGCAGACAGCCTGCCCCATGAATATTCCTGCTTATGGATTGGGCAATAAGCTCGTGTCCAGGAGTTGCTCTAGATCGACCGCCTTGTCAATCCACTTTTCCTCAATGAGAATATCCTGGATTTTCTTCCAGCCCTCTTGATTGAGAGATGCAGTCTCTGACCTGTTAAAATCCGTCACATTCAAGTAAAATTCCGGTTCACTTTTTACCTTCCCTGTGTCAATCAGCTTCTGGCGCACTTCCTTTTCGTTTTCTAGATAATATTTAGTAGCAGCCACATAATCGGCCAGGAAGTCCTTAACCGCTTGCTGGTTTTTCTCCATAAATTCAGGATTCATAAACATGACATAAAAGTCCTCATCTACATTCACTCCCGTTTTTGAAGTGAATACTTGCGTGAATTCACCACTTTGTTCGGCTTTTACGGCATACTCAGAAGGAAACATCCCTACATCAATTTTCTTTGATTTAACCGCTTCCATCATAGAAGGAATTGGGATAATGGCATATTTCACATCCGCATCCGGATTAAGCCCCACAGACCTTACAGCTGCACGAGCCCACATATCCGTCGGCGATTTAAAATCCGGAATACCTATCGTTTTTCCCTTTAGATCTGCAGCAGAACTAATCCCTGAGTCTTTCAACGCTAAAAATTGCGCATTAAATCCTTTTCCAGGGGTTTCTTTTGCAATTCCTGCTACAACTTTAATTGGAACCCCTTGCGAAGTTGAAAGAATGGCTGCACCCTGACCGATTGATCCAGCATCGATCTGTCCTGCTTGATAGGCATTAAGACGGTCTGCATTGGCACGAAATTGAGTCATTTCTAACGTATAGGTCTTGCCTTGATTCGGAGTCAGGGATGGATCTATTTGCATCAGCCAAAGATTTTCTTCCGTTGAGAAACCGCCACCATAGCGGATCGCAACCGGTGCACTTGCGGTAGATGCTTCTGTCGAAGCAGATCCGGTTTCCTGCGCTGTACTCCCAGTTGAGTTCTGAGCGGTTCCACAGCCTACTAATCCCGCAAGCAATAGTCCTGATAAGCAAAGATTGAATAGTCTTTTTTTCATTTTGCTTTTCCCCCTTGGATTGGTTTGTACATTGAAATGATCGCCGGTTTAATATGAATTATTGAAAAAGTTACGACAGACCTTAACCTTAACTCAACATCGCTCCTTTCCAATGTTTTGAATACAAAACATTGTTTTAATATTGTTTATAGTGATATATTATTATTTTTCAAAACTGTTTGTCAATATTTTCGCCCAAAAATATTTAAATACAAAAATATGTTTGTTATATAAAACATAAAAAAAATAAGACACAGTGGAATACCGTGTCTTTTATTAAATGGTGATATTTAATTACATCTTCTCTGGAGCACTAACTCCAATTACTCTCAACGCATTGCGTAGCGTGGTTTGTACCGCCAACATGAGGTTCAAACGAGCAATCGTCAACGCACGATCTTCGGTCACCACGTGCTCCGCATTATAGAAGCTATGGAACAGCGTAGCCAATTCATGAGCATAACGCACAATACGGTGAGGAGCGTACTGATCAGCAGCGACATTGATCTCCTCAGGGAACTGTCCGACCTTCTTTAACAGTTCGACTTCCTTTTCAGAGATAATTAAGCTAAGGTCAGCCTCCACACCCTTCCACTCAATGCCCTCTTCTTCCGCCTTACGGAATATGCTTGCAATACGAGCATGCGCGTATTGGACATAGAAAACAGGGTTTTCGTTAGACTTCGAGACAGCCAAATCCATATCGAAATCCAAGTGAGCATCTGAGCTTCTCATGGTGAAGAAGTAACGCACTGCGTCTGTACCTACCTCTTCCATTAGATCTCTCATGGTAACGGCTTTACCTGTCCGCTTGGACATCTTCACTTTTTCGCCGCCTTGGTATAAACTTACCATCTGATTAATGATCACATGAAGTTGGTCAGCATTATAGCCTAGCGCTTGCATCGCGGCCTTCATTCTCGGAATATAGCCGTGATGGTCAGCTCCCCAAATATTAATCAATTTTTCAAATCCACGGGAAAACTTATCCTGGTGGTAGGCAATATCAGGTGTCAAGTACGTATAGCTTCCATCATTCTTAATCAACACACGGTTTTTATCATCGCCAAAGTCCATCGATCTTAGCCAAGTTGCTCCCTCTTCTTCGAAGATATAGCCTCTCTCCCTAAGCTTCTCTACAATCTTGACGACAGCCCCGGATTCATAGAGAGAAGTTTCGCTAAACCATACGTCAAATTCGACTCCGAAGTCTTTGAGATCATTCTTTAGCTTCGCCAGCTCTTTTTTCAAGCCGTACTCACGGAAAAACTGAAATCTTTCTTCTTGGCTCAGCTCGACATACTTGTCCCCTGCTTCTTTAGCCAGCTCTTGCCCAAACTCAATAATATCCTGCCCATGATACCCATCTTCCGGCATCGGCCAGTCTTTACCGAGCGCTTGCATATAACGTGCCTCGATGGAATACGCAAGGTTCGCAATTTGATTGCCTGCATCATTGATGTAGTACTCACGACTCACGTCGAATCCCGCCATATCCAACACGTTGCAAAGTGCATCGCCTACTGCCGCTCCACGGGCATGTCCTAAATGAAGGCTTCCTGTCGGATTGGCACTGACAAACTCCACCTGGATCTTCATCTTTTGACCAAAGTTGGTGCGGCCGTAGGCATCCCCAGCAGCGATAACCTGTGGAATGACATCCGTTAGATAGCTATTATTCATATAAAGGTTAATAAAACCGGGACCTGCAATCTCTACTTTAGAGATGTTTGCTTTCGCTTGATCTAAATTTTCTAGAATGGCTTCCGCGATTTGGCGAGGCGGCTTGCGAGCGATCTTGGTTAATTGCATCGCAATATTCGTTGCATAATCGCCATGGGTTTTGTCTTTAGGAACTTCCAAGACGAAAGAAGGGATCTGCTCCGCTTCCACCACCCCTGATTTAATAGCTGCTTCCTTGATTTCTTCGATAATGGTTTCTTTTACTTTCTCAACAATATTCATGATATACCCTCCATCTTCATATCCACTGCATAATGTCCTAAATGATCACCGTTCAACTTCAACTGATACCTCATAGAAACTCTGTATTGACTCACTTCTATGGATTCCGTCCTCGTTTCCATCCACATGTGACCAAAAGGTCCTTCGTACTTCCCTTCCGTCCACTTCCCCACGATGTATTCCTGTCTCATACGGATCGCACCGGTGCGAATAATCGTAACCTTCTCTCCGGAGAGATTCATCGTCGTCGATACCAGCTGATTCTCTCCCAATTCTTCTTTATATACAAGATACCAGCCCTCCCCTTTAGGAAACAGCTTGCCTGAACAGTTCTGCTCGAGGATTTGATTCTGCTCCTTCATATGGGTTCGAATATGTATTTTCACTAATTCCATGGAATCACCTAGATTTTACTCATATTCTTCTTATTTTAGGTATTTTTCATAGTAAAAACAAGAAGACAAGAAAAAAACCTTCTAAAGCGTAGTTTAGAAGGTTTTAACTGACATCCATCCACTCCATTACAATATCCACACTTCTTTTAAAACGCTCTCTCCCCTGATTTCGGAGTCCATCTTGAGCTTTTTGGTATTGCCCTTGAAGCATCGACTCAGCGTTGAGATTTTTGACTTGGTCAAACTCTCTCCATGCTTCTTCCAGGTTGCTGCAGAATTCTCTATCACGCGAATCTCTAAGGCTATGCTTGATCTGCCCAAATCGAAAATGAAGCTCCAATTCCAATTCTTCCTTCTTCTTCACCAGGCTTTCGATATGACTCTTTTCCCGGGATGAAACCATAGCGACCATGATAGCTCGAATCTTTAAAGCTCCTTCTAGCCAACCTTCTAACTCAGACTGAAAAGGATGGGAGCTTGACTCATCCGGCAGTTTAAACTGAGAAACAATCGAACGCAAAGCTTCAGCTGAAGGCGAAATCTCATTGATAAAGTCGTTAATATCTACGATTCTAGTTCTCTGAAGCTCTATGGAAGCGAGCACCTCTTGACTACCGGCAGCCACTTGCTGAATCATTGATGAGTTCAGATGAACCGCACTGGATATGTCCGTCGCATTATCTGCCACGCGTACGAGACTATGATTCACTTCTAATATTCTTTGATTTAAATCACTTAGAAATCCATGTATTTGATCATAGCGTTTGGCAGTGGATTCTATGGTAGCTCCGCCTATATCTACTCGTTCCTTCATACTTAAAATGGAGGATCTAAGTTTCCCAGCATTGCTGGAAACCTTTTGAATCTGGGCCTCAATCGTACTGGTCGACCCTTTGGTTTGAACCGCAAGTTTCGATACTTCTTGGGCCACAACCGCAAAGCCTCGCCCATGTTCTCCCGCACGAGCCGCTTCAATGTTCGCATTTAAAGCGAGGAGTTGGGTTTGATTCGAAATCTGGGCAATAATCCTTGATATCGCAGCTATTTCCTCTAGGACTTCGTCCAACTCTTCCATCTTTATATATATATCAGCGCTTTCTGAAGAGATTAGTTTCATTTGCGTAATGGCCTCATAGGACGCTCTTCTTCCTCCATCAACTTCCTCAAGATAAGCCGTTGCCTTCTGGGCTACCTGACAATTGGATTGCCTCACTTCAGCCAGCACCTGATGAATATGAGTCACTTTCTCCACCGTTGTGAACGTTGAATCTGCAGAATTCTGTACGCCTGCCGCAATCTCACGAACCGTTTCCGTTACGGCATTCATTTGTCCTGTTATCTCGGTCGACTTTTCACGGACTCCCTCGATTTGTTCCAGAAGTTTCATAGACGTTCGATCAACGATACCAATCATAGATCGAAGACTTCGTATGGTGGTCTTAACCATTGATAAAAGCGGATGTGAAGTAGCCTGCGTTATCCCTGAAGCTCTAAAATCGCCGTCAGCCAATTGACGTAAGGCTTCTTTTACTTTTTTAGTTGATGAAAAGGTAAGTAGTCTAATCATGGCTTTCCTGCTCCTTAATCAAACAGATGAATAGAAGAATTATACACAATCTGGGAGTAAATAAATAACTCTGTGTCAGAACTTCTCACAAACAAAAGAAAGGCAACTCAAAAGGGATAAACTCCTTTTTAAGATACCTTCTTCACCACCATTGTTCTTAACTACTGACCACCGCTCTCCCATGTAGATACTCTAGCAATTCCGCCTTAAGTTCATGATACACAGGATGCGAGATCACCTCACGGCGCTCACGCGGTCGTTCGATGGGAACCTTGATGATGGTTTCAATCATGGCCGCCGGCCCGTTGGTCATGACGACGATGCGATCCGACAAATAGATGGCCTCATCAATATCATGAGTAACCATGATGACAGTGCCGGTTCCACCATTTGAGCCGTCGGTATTTTTCATCAGACCAATCAGTTCATCTTGGAGCGTTCCCCTTGTCAGTGCATCGAGAGCGCCGAATGGTTCATCTAGAAGCAACACTTGCGGACCAACGGCAAAAGCTCTTGCGATGGCAGCACGCTGCTTCATCCCTCCAGAAATCTCGTCTGGACGCTTGTATCGATGCTTCCACAATCCCACGACGGTAAGATAATGCTCGACTATCGATTCCTTCTCTACCTTAGCTCGAGTAGGAAAAACCGCATCAACCACTTCATAGACATTCTCCCACACGGTAAGCCATGGCAACAGGGAATAGTTTTGAAACACAACACCCCGATCAGGCCCAGGTTCGGTAACCATTGCTCCATCCAGGACGACTTTACCCGTAGTTGCCTTCTCCAGCCCCGCAACAATATTGAGAACCGTAGATTTCCCGCATCCCGAGTGACCAATTAACGAAACAAATTCTCCTTTTTCTATCGATAGATTCACATTTTGCAGAACGGGAAAATCGCCCTGCTTCGTCGGATACACCTTGCTGATACTCTCTATGCTTAGATAAGTCATGCGTGATTACCTCCCGTAAGTGAATCGTTGCTCAAGATAATAAAACATGCGGTCTAAGGCAAGACCAACCAAACCAATGAGAATGATGGCGGCGATCACACGCTCAACACTCAAGGCATTCCAGCTGTCCCATACGAAGAATCCAATCCCTACTCCGCCCGAAAGCATCTCAGCGGCTACGATAACCATCCAAGCTACTCCCATGCTAAGTCTCAGACCTGTAAGGATATGTGGGAGCGTATAAGGCAACAAAATCTTGGTTAGATACTTCCACTTTGAGAAGCGGAAAACGGCGGCGACATTTCGGTGATCTTTAGGAATCGAAGCCACGCCAAAAGCGGTATTCACAACGGTCGGCCAGAGGGATGTAATAAAGATAATGAATATAGTTGCAGGTCCAACAGATTGGAATGCTGCTAACCCGATCGGAAACCAGGCTAGTGGGGATACAGGCTTTAGGACTTGGACGATGGGATCGAAGAGCTTCCTACAGAAGGGGATGGACCCCATCGCTATTCCCAGCGGAATGGCAACCACTGCACCTAAGAGAAAGCCGCCAAACACTCGTTGAAGGGAGGCGATAAACTGCAAGGCAATCCCTTTATCGTTCGGTCCATAATCATAAAAAGGGTTACTTACCATCTCCCAGAGGATGCCGAGCGTACTGGTCGGACCAGGCAAAGCTTGAGCTGAGAGCCGGCTCGCCAGCTCCCATAACAAGAGCATAAGAGTCACACTACCTGCCATAAACCCAAGTTTTGAAGCCAGCTGACGCAAACCATTAATCCAGCTCGCGGGTACAGCTATCTCTTTCGCTGTACCCACTGCTCTGGTCGTTACATTTTGTTCCATAGACTTATTCATTACGCTACACCTCCGTATTGTTTTAACGATCCAGCTGGGTCATTCGGATCAAAGGTTTTACCGTCTAGTTTGATCTCAAATGGTTTCATATCATCGTCTGGGACGGAAATTCCCATTTCCCCTGCCACCTCACGATAAAGGTCTTGCATGATCAGCTTATCGGCGATTTGTGCGTAATCCGGATGCTGATTCAAGTACCCGAAACGGACGTATTGGCTCATAAAGAACATGGCATGGGATTTACGAGGGAAGTTGATGCTGCCGCCCTTGTGAAAGAGCATATAGTCATCGGTATACACGTGCTCACCTAGACCGCAGCCCAAATTATAGTGACCCAACAAGCGCTTCTCAATTTCTTCCGCCGGTGCATTAACATAGGCCTGATGCCCAATCACCTTGGCGGCTTCTTTTCGGTTATCCAGATTATCCAGCCACTGCGATGCCTCCATCACCGCCTTCATGACCGCTTTTACTTCATCCGTCCGGGCACTAAACGCCTTGTTAAGGACAAGCGCCTTCTCCGGATGGTCCTTCCAAATATCTTGTGTAGAAATATGCGTAAATCCTAGATCATCTCGGACAGCTACCCCGTTCCAAGGCTCTCCAACACAGAATCCGTCCATGTTGCCGACTTTCATGTTAGCCACCATCTGAGGCGGTGGAACGGTAATGATCTTGGTTTTGGTCTGGTCGATCCCCACGGCTCCTAACCAGTAACGTAACCACAAATCGTGTGTCCCGCCAGGGAAGGTCATGGCGAAGGTGACCTCGCGTTCCGCCATTTTCTGCTCGATTGCCGTCTTGGCTGCCGACAAGTTGCGGAAGCCGACCCCACAAAACTCTTTAGAGAGGGATATGGACTGCCCATTTGAGTTGATCATCATAGCAATAGGAAGTTCGCTTCCGGCCTGTCCCCCTACACCGGTATACACGGAGAACGGCATCCCGAACAAGCAATGAGCAGCGTTTAAGTCACCTGAGAGCAACTTATCCCGTACAGAGGCCCACGAAGCTTCCTTCGTGACTTCCACATCTACGCCGTACTTTTCATAGAGTCCCAATTCTTTCGCCATGACTACGGATGCGCAATCCGTTAGCGGGATAAACCCGATTTTTATCTTATTTCCTGATGTGGCAGAACCGGCACCTGAAGCAGGAGCTGTATTCGTAGAAGGACCACAAGCAGATAAGAGAACACTAGGCAAAACAATAGCAGCAGCTCCAAATAAAGTTGATTTTTTCAAAAACTCACGTCTGGATAGAAAGTTTGTCATGACTTGTAAGCCCCCTGGTCTATTTTTTTCTCTTTTTCTTCCTCCTCTGCAGGAGTGATCAAATCCCTTGCCCCTCTTTTAAACTCGCTCAACGTCCGCCCAAATGCATTTCCGATCTCAGGCAGCTTCTTCGGGCCAAAGATGACCAAGGCGATAATTAAAATAAGAATAAGTCCAGGTATTCCTATGTTTCCTATCATGTCATCCACTCTCCTCTCTGATCTATAATCTGCATTATACGGGCGATATAGTCGTTGCACTTCCTTTTTGTAACAAAATCTTCCCAATATTTTTTAATTTGAAAATTATTTGTAAAAAAATAAAACCTTCTTTATCAGAAGGTTTTTCTACATCTAGATGCGTACAGAATTACTTTGCAGCTTCCATGATTTCTTCCAGGAAGATTGGGCAGCAAGCAAGATTAATAGAGCTACGATTCCTACACAGGAGTAAGCGAGAAATCCCATGGCATACGTTCCTGTAAGCTGCTTAAGTGTCCCAAGCAAGTTAGGGACAAAAAATCCGCCAACGCCTCCAGCTGCTCCAACAATTCCGGTAATCATCCCAATTTCCTTTTGAAAGCGTTGAGGAACCAATTGGAACACAGCCCCATTTCCCATGCCTAAGCAACCCATACCGATAAATAGCAAGACCATGACGACAGTAAAGTCTGGCAGCTGACTAACCCCAAACATCATCAGCGCCAGCCCGATAAACAGGAATGTAAGGACGCGAATTCCACCAAATTTATCCGCTAAATACCCGCCAACCGGACGCAAAAAGCTACCCGCCGCAACACAAAGGGTAACAAAATCCCCCGCTGTTACTCTAGACACTTGGTATTCGTCAACGAAAAAGATACTGAGAAAGCTGGTCAGCCCTACAAAACCGCCAAAGGTTACACTGTAAAGTAAACAGAAATACCAAGTATCTCTCAGCTTAAATAAACCGAAATATTCTTTAAGCGGCTTAGGGGCCGGTTGAGACGGTGCATCCTTAGCCATGAATAAATACGCAATAAAGACAAGGACAAGAGGAATAAGTGCAAATCCGAAAACTGCATGCCAGCCATAGGCTGTAGCAAGCCTTGGCCCAAACAAGGTCGCAAATAGCGTTCCACTGTTCCCCGCTCCGGCAATCCCCATTGCCAACCCTTGAAGATGCGGTGGATACCAACGGCTAGCCATAGGAAGAGCTGCAGCAAAACTAGCTCCCGCAACACCTAATAGAATCCCAATGGCATAAAGCTCACCTAAATTCGTACCAAACTGCCACCCCCAAACCAGCGGAACCATCGTGACCAACATCCCGCCAATGGCTGTTTTTCTAGGGCCGATACGATCTGTTAAAATTCCAAGGACAATTCGGAATATGGAACCACCAAGAATCGGAATAGCGACAATCATCCCTTTTTCTGCTGCTGATAGACCAAAATCTTGGGTGATAAAAACCCCTAGTGCTCCAAGTAATACCCAAATCATAAAACTAACATCAAAATACAAGAACGATGCGACTAACGACGGCGTGTGACCACTTTTTCTTAGATCTCCAAGTTTCATCCTCTACACCTACCCTTTATCATTCTTTTTTTCTTTTTCTCCTGACTTCGTTGTCTAATATAGTTATACAACATTTTGTAATTTTGCATATTATCTATGTAAAGTAATGTAACATGGTTTTTAACTACAAAAAAAGATGACCCTAAGTCCGTTATACTTAAGGTCATCTCATTATCTTTATTTAATAAAGGTAAGCATCATTTCGCGAATGATCTTCGATGCTACGATTTGGGTTTGTTCGGATGGATCATAAACTGGAGCCACTTCAACCAGGTCGCACCCTACAATGTTGATCCCCGCGTCTCCAATCGCATGAATGGAAGCCAGCAATTCCTTAGAGGTGATTCCCCCCGCTTCAAGGGTTCCCGTTCCAGGAGCAGCTGAAGGGTCCAGCACGTCAATATCCACCGTTAAGTAAACAGGTCGGTTGCCGATGGTAGGAAGCACCTGCTTTAACGGCTCCAGAACATCGAATTTAAACAAATTCATATTTTCCTTCGCCCAGGCAAACTCTTCTCTTAATCCGGAACGAATACCAAAGGAATAGACATTTTTCCCACCCATAAGGTCGCATGCTTTTTTAATCGGCGTCGCATGGGATAAAGGCTCTCCTTCATAATGATCACGCAAGTCCGTATGCGCGTCAAAATGGAAAAGCACGAGGTCGGGGTACTTCTTATACATCTCCTGAATGATCGGCCAAGAGACTAGGTGCTCTCCGCCAAGTCCAATCGGGAACTTGCCGTCTGCAAGCAGCTTCCCTACATAATCCCCGATCAGTTCTAAGCTTCGGCCTGGGTTTCCAAATGCCAAAGGAATATCTCCGGCGTCGAAGTAATTGACTTCTTCGAGATGGCGATCCACATAAGGGCTGTACTCTTCCAGTCCAATCGAAACCTCGCGGATGCGTCCAGGGCCAAATCGAGAGCCCGGGCGGAAGCTTACCGTAAAGTCCATAGGCATGCCGTAGATCACAGCTTGCGCTTTTTCATAATCTTGCTGGGCTCCAATAAAAATATTGCCGGAGTAAGCTTCATCAAATCTCATCGTAAGTTCCTCCTATTCAACCATGGCTTTCACAAACTTAGGAAGCTTAAAGCAAGCATGGTGAAGCTCAGGGGAATAGTATTTCGTTGGAAGATCTTTAATATCCGCTTCATTCACAGCGATCGGGTCATGCTTCTTCGATCCCAGAGTGAATGTCCACATGCCAGATGGATAGGTTGGGATGTTGGCAATATAAGTGCGCGTGATTGGGAAGATCTCGCGAACATCTTTGTTAACCTTCTGGATCAGGTCAGCCTTAAACCAAGGGTTATCCGTTTGAGCAACAAAAATTCCGTCTTCTTTTAACGCTTCGAAGATCCCTTGATAGAAGCCACGCTCAAACAAAGGAGCAGCAGGTCCGACAGGCTCTGTAGAATCCACCATGATCACATCATATAGGTCCTTGCTCTTAATGATATGCATGAAGCCGTCATCTACTTTGACTTCAACGCGAGGGTTGTCCAGCTCTCCTGCAATTTCAGGCAGATACTTCTTGGAGTATTCGATCACTTTTCCATCGATTTCAACAAGAACGGCTTTCTCTACACTCTCATGCTTAAGGACTTCACGGATCACCCCGCCATCTCCGCCACCGACAACCAAGACCGTCTTAGGATTCGGATGCGTGTGCAAAGCAGGATGTGCCACCATTTCATGATATACAAATTCATCTACTTGGCTGGTCATCACCATGCCATCAAGCAATAGCATGTTTCCGAACTCTTCGGTTTCCACCATGTCTAATTTTTGAAATTCAGTTTGCTCTGTATGTAAAGTCTTATTGATCTTAATGGTAATTCCGAAATTCTCTGTTTGCTTCTCCGTGAACCAAAGTCCTGCCATGATTCATTCCTCATTTCCTTTAATTTTCCACAGTTTATCGGTAGTGTTTGTCTATCTTGAGAAGAATATCCATACCTTTTCGAACAACAAATTACATTATATTCGGTCGACCCTCCGGATGCAATAGAAGTATAAGAATTAATAGAATTCCCCATACTGGTGATAGATAGGTTCATTGGAACTAGAAGGGGGGAGTTCTTTTTGGAAGTCATACGCAACATCCCGTTGCTTCGGATTTTTCGCTATTTTCGCAAGCTGTTTATGCTAGCTCTTGTTGCTCTTTTTGTTTCTGCCATTCTCTTAACTTTTACTCTTCTTTACCTGAGATCTCAGCCGCTTCCACCTTCTTTCATAGAGCAGACCACGTCCATCTATGCAGAAAACGGGGAAGTCATTGATACGCTGTTTGGCGGAGAAAATCGCACGGTAGTCCCGCTCGAGAGAATCCCCAACGAATTGATCCAAGCCACGATCGCGATTGAGGATAAAAACTTTTACAGTCATGTGGGCTTTGACTTTCTTCGCTTAGCTCGAGCGATCATTGTGGATATCCAGCATATGGCCAAGGTTCAAGGCGCAAGTACGATTACCCAGCAGCTAGCCCGAAACCTCTACTTGACCCTAGATAAAACCTGGGAGCGTAAAATCAAGGAAGCGATTTTAACGATTCAGCTTGAACTGAATTACTCAAAAGACCAGCTCATGTCCTTGTACCTCAATCAAATCTATTACGGACATGCAGCCTACGGAGTCCAAGCCGCCTCCAAAACTTATTTCGGCAAAGATGTGAGCGAACTGACTCTAGCTGAATCCTCTTTGCTTGCAGGAACGCCGAAAGGTCCCGGCATTTACTCGGCTTATCTGAATTTTGAGCAGGCCAAGCTGCGTCAGCGTCTCGTCTTAAATGCCATGGTTGACCAGGGTTTTATTACAAGGGAGCAAGCCGATCAAGCCCATGCAGAAGAACTTCGCCTTGTGGGGTTAGTCCCAACTTCTCAACGAGTAATTGCGCCCTACTTCCGAGACTATATTACCTTTCTAGTTAAAGAGAAGTATAAGCTTTCTGAAGAGCAATTAATTCATGGCGGACTAAAAATCTACACGACCCTAGATCCAGTGATGCAGGAAAAAGCGGAACAGGCAGTTGAGAAGTTCTTGCCAAAGGATCGCCCCCTCCAGGCAGCCTTAGTTGCGATGGACCCTCACACCGGTGCGATCAAAGCGATGGTTGGAGGCCGTGATTATAAAGAAAGCCAGTACAATCGAGTTTTTGCAAAACGTCAGCCTGGTTCCAGCTTCAAGCCCTTTTTATACCTAGCAGCATTGGAAAATGGGTTTACTCCTATGTCTGAGCTCAAGAGTGAACCTACCGTGTTTACCTATGGAAACAACCAGGAATACGTACCGAGAAACTTCGGGGATTCTTACCCTAATGGGTATATTAATCTTCATCAAGCCATCGCTCGTTCAGATAACATTTATGCCGTTAAGACGCATATGCTGTTAGGTGAAGACAAGCTGGTGGAAACCGCCCAGCGCCTAGGTATCCAAAGCAAGATGACGGCCATCCCTTCCCTTGCTTTAGGAACCGTCCCTGTTTCACCGATGGAAATGGCTACAGCCTACTCCACGATTGCCAATCTAGGTGAAAAAATCGAACCGATCGCAATCGTTCGGATTGAAGACCAAGAAGGAAAAGTGATTGTCGAAGAAAAAGGATTGAGGACACCTGTCGCTGACCCTATATCTACATTTTTGCTGACTCATCTCATGCAAGGGGTATTCGAAGAAGGCGGAACCGCTCACCGTGTTGCTGCGCAACTGAACCGTCCCGTAGCCGGAAAAACAGGAACCACCGACTATGACTCTTGGCTGGTTGGCTTTACGCCTCAGCTTACGCTGGCCGTATGGACAGGTTACGATGAAGGAACCAAGATGGATCCTGTTGATGATTCTCGTTTAGCTGTCCCTTTGTGGGCGGAGTTTATGGAAAATGCGTTGGCCGATCGTCCACCTTCCTTGTTTGAAGTCCCAGATGGCGTCCAATCCGTTTATATCAATCCACAGAACGGGAAATTGGCAACCGCTCACTGCCCGGTTCAAGAGCTCGTTTATTTCGCA
>JBEQAI010000031.1:0-16457 GCA_041640415.1 Ammoniphilus sp.
TTTATATAGAATCTCAGTCACTTCATTTTACAAATTAAGAGGCATCCCACTATACAAGTAGGAATTTTATCGTACACTTACGGAACCAATTGTATCCCCGTGCCTGATGAAGAACCTTGTCTGGTAAACCGGATAACTATTTCCATGCTGAAAGAAATTTATGAGGAGAAAAAGGAGGTTAATTTTCTTATTGTTTCTCTTTACTTTGACCGCGAATTTTACCGTTATCCTTCACGAAAACTAACAAAGCTGGGTTCAAAAATGCTTCAGACATGGTGCAAATGCTGTTTTTGGGGTTCATCCACATTTCATTCAGTCTATGGAACTTAAAACAGTTAAAGATTTGGTAGAGTGGGGAAGGTATAGTAGGTTTGAAAATCAGGCGGCTGCATCATATGGACGGAAAATGGCGGAAAGGAATCTCCGTTCATATCCGCCCGCCTTTACCATTTCCAAGCTGATCTATTTTTAAGAAAGCCCCCCATTTGTGCTATCTGAAGGAACATCTTCATTCCACTGCTGCTTATTCAGCACTCGTCTTTTTTTTTCTTCTTATTTTACCGCTTTGATTCTTTTGTATATGGTTTTATCCTCTAACATAGTGATGGTATAAAATTGGCCTCAATGATCCACATACCACCGGAATGATCCAGTCAATATCCAAGCCGATGGTTCGGATTTGGGAATAATGGTTTGCAACTGTTTAGCAGCTAGCAAACTTAATTTTCCCAAACACTTCCATTACCCTTTCGATATACACATAAAAATCCTCCTCGTATGACATCTCTACTACGAAGTTTGAATACTAATATATCAATATTCACACTTCACTTTATTCGATTGGACTTTCATAGATTAACAAGACTGCCAACCTAATCGGATGGACGAAAAACGTAGAGATTTCGGCAACATTATTGGAAAAGACGACACGTTCCGGAGTTAATTGTAATCATTACAATACTTCAGTGGTATCCTCTCACTGAGGGATCGTTTGGGTCGAGTAGAGTCAAGCCTTTTGGCTTGCCCTCACAGAATGGTGTATGTGCAATTAACTCACACGCTTCGGCATTTCCATTTAAACAATATATTTTTGGTTTCGGCGTAAAATTTGTCCATCGTCTAGTGAATGGGTAGATTCCGATGGTCTCAGACCCATCTCTTGTATTTCAGTAGAGGCTATCCACTTTTTAATAAAAGTTCATAAAATTAATTTCTCAAAGGACAAACCCTGTTCCCAAAAACATTAGTGACTTATTTGAGTTGCAAGATCGAGACCGCATAAAAGTTTATTGAAGAAAACGGCGTGTCTATGTTGATAAAGTCGTTTAGTCACTAAGAACCGAATCAGAATGTGAATGAGTGGGCAGTCTCTCTGTTAGCCTTTAGACTCTCTGATGTAACTGACAATATCCTTCATATTCATCGCACGATGGCCTTTCTTAATGAACCCCTTTACTAATATGCTAGTTCTAGGCTTAATTTTCTTAATCAATGCTTGAATCAATCGTTTTTTTGTGGAAAAATGCCTCACTCTTTCGGGTGGAAAACCAGCACTTATCGCGCCTTCCCCAATGTATTTGGCTTCCGCTCCAATTGTGAATAATAGATCTATATTCCTTGCGGCAATATGCCTCCCCACATCCTTGTGTTCTTCCTCCGAATACCTTCCTAACCACCGGATATTTCCCAGGACTGCAATGGAGACGCCCCTACTAATCTGGCATAATACATCAATAGCCGCTTTATAAGCGCAAGGCTTTGTGTTAAAGGTGTCATTAATCAGCAGGATCTCCTCTTTTAAACGATAGGTGGTTAATCGGCCTATGGGTCGGTGATACTTTTTTAAGCCTATCTTCATTTCTTCAGCTGTAAATCCGAGCTGATGAGAAACTGCAATGGCAAATAATGCATTATTCACATTATGCTCACCGAAGACGGGTTCCAAAATTTTCATAAATTTTGGAGATATTAGGATATTGCCTTTCTCTTTTGATGATTTATCGAAGATGTTTTGTATGTTCAAAAAATTCATATAAAATGGGTATGTTTTTTATATAGTATGTGTAATCTATTAATCTTGTTACCAAGGCTATCAAGATGTATATTTTTCAATTAAATACATTTTGATAGGTCGACAAAAGTAGTTGAATATCCTTTTCACTTTTCCATTTTCCATGTCTGCCAAGCGATTCAACTAGGATGCCGAAGAAATCGGTGAGATCTACGGGTCACGTTGGAGAATCGAGATTTTTTCAAATGGATTAAGCTGCATATTCGCATTAAAACGTTTTATGTTACGGGCCAAGAAGCCGTTGAGAACCAAGTTTATTTCGCTCTAATTGCGTATTGTCTGTGGGTTTTAGTCTCATTAGACACCCAAACGAAGCACTCTCTTTTGAAACTTAGCCGGTGGCTACTACTAATCCTTTGGCGACACAGTGAACGTTGGATCGAGCAAATGTTACGCAAGCAGGAACGGACATCACGTGGAAGACAAAAAGGAAATTGCTCAAATAAAATGTAATTATCTAAAATTTCAAAATTATCTTCTCGATTATTCCATAAATATTAATACCGCCAATGGAACGGCGTTCACTTTAAGTTTATGTATCGGAATAACTTCATCCCATTTTCAAGTCAGTCAAATTTACTAAAATTAGGGAATCTACCCAGGAACCAGTACGTCGATGGAGCACATACGTCATTATGGGGCCGGAATTGTGTCTGGCGGGGGAAATATGTATACGCAGATGTATATTAAGCAGTAAAGTGAAAAACGCCTGGGGATGGCGGTTTTTGTTTATTTCAGTCACCAAAACAAATCTTCTTCATAACATGAATTGATCATCCGTAATGGGGGATGGAAGTTATGAAGTGCGCAATAATGCAACCTACTTATTTGCCTTGGGCAGGTTACTTTCATCTGATAGCTGAAGTTGACATATTCTGCTTTTTAGACGATGTCCAATTTGCGAGGAGATCTTGGCAACAGAGAAATCGAATTTTACTCAACCATACTGTAAAATATTTGACCATACCCACCCTTTCAAAAGGTAACCGAGACCAGTTAATTAATGAAGTTTTTACGAACGAAAGCAAGAATTGGCGAAATCAGCACAAAAAGACTTTATATCATGGTTACGCAAAGCATCCCTACAGCAATCAAATCCTTCCACTCCTTTCCCAATGCCTTGATCAAAACAGCCAATCATTAGCAGAAATAAATATAGGAATTATTACTGCCATTAAAGAAATGCTAGGCATTCCTACTCCTCTACTTAGAACCAGCAATATTCCTGTTTATGGAAAACGGTCAGAGTATCTACTTAAAATATGTAAAAACCTTGGTGTGAATACTTATTTAAGCGCAGCGGGATCAAAACCATACATTGAAAATGAAGGTCTATTTAAAGACATTAAGGTGGAATATCAGGAGTATATTCCAAGGCCATATCCCCAAATAAATGTAACACGATTTGTGCCTTACCTCTCAATTGTTGATATGATCGCTAATATCGGCTTAAAGGAGACTTTAAATCATATTCTTTAGCTCTTTTTTAGCTTGGAGGATTACAATGGATATCCAAATTGAAAATAGAATCATCGGCAAGAAGGAGCGCCCCTTTATCATTGCGGAAATGTCAGGCAATCATAACCAATCATTGGATAGGGCTTTAGCTATTGTAGAAGCAGCAGCCAAATCGGGCGTTGATGCGCTCAAGATTCAGACTTACACAGCTGACACCATGACCTTAGAAATAAATAAAAGCGAATTTTTCATTCGTGATAATAAGAGCTTATGGCAAGGCAAATCGCTTTATCAACTGTATCAGCAAGCCCATACTCCCTGGGAATGGCACCGACCCATATTTGACCGCTGCAGAGACTTGGGGATTATCTGTTTCAGCACCCCATTCGATGAAACATCGGTAGCTTTTCTTGAATCACTCAACGTCCCTTGTTATAAAATTGCCTCGTTTGAGAATACGGATATCCCGTTAATAAGAAAAATCGCGGCAACGGGCAAACCAATGATAATCTCCACAGGTATGGCAAGTGCAGCGGAGTTGGATGAAACAGTCCGCGAAGCAAGGAAAGCAGGATGCGAAAGACTAATATTGCTGAAATGCACGAGTACTTATCCGGCAGCAGCAACGAATTGTAATCTCATGACAATTCCCCACATGAATGAACTGTTCCAATGCCAAATTGGTCTATCAGATCATACACTTGGGATAGGAGTGGCTGTAGCTAGTGTTGCTTTGGGAGCTACAGTCATTGAAAAGCATTTTACTCTTTCACGGGCTGACGGTGGAGTAGATTCCGCCTTTTCTTTGGAACCTGCTGAAATGAAACAACTTGTTCATGAAACAAAACAGGCATGGGAGGCATTAGGTCACGTATCTTATATTCCATCGGAAAGTGAAAAAGCATCCATGCAATTCCGCCGCTCATTGTATATAGTTAAGGATCTCAAAAAAGGGGAGCCTCTTACTAGGGAAAATCTAAGAGCTATTCGACCCGGACTAGGGTTACCCCCAAAATATTTTGATATATTGCTCGGCAAAAAAGTATCAAGGGATGTGCAACAAGGAACACCAGTCCATTGGAAATTATTTAACTAAAAAAGCATATTGGTTGGAGGTCATTATTAGTGTATATCGATAGGCATTCGATAAAATGGGATGAACTACACCAAATGGACGTATTCCGCCCCCTCTACCCCACAGAGTCTATTGTTCGGTTTATCAAAGCTAATTTCCCCAACCCGGCCAATGCTCATATCCTCGACCTAGGCTGTGGAGCAGGCAGGCATGTTCTATTCTTAGCCGAGCAAGGGTATAAAGTAACCGGAATTGATTTTTCCCAGCAAGGCCTGGACATTGCAAAAAAAAGAATAGAAGAAAAGCGACTTCATGCTCAATTGTCAAAGGGATCGATTTTATCATTGCCATTCCAAAATGAATCCTTTGATGGAATCATCTCCTACGGGGTATTAATCTATTTTAAAAAAAAGGACCTAATAACAGCGATTGATGAGATTCACAGGGTGCTAAATAAAGGAGGCAAAGCTTTTATAGTCGTTCGCAGCATATACGACAAGCGTTTTGGGTTAGGTAAGGAAATTGAGCAGAATACATTCCGGATGAAAAATAAAAATGAAGAGAATTTCATCGTCCATTTTTTTACGAAGGAGGAGATCCTATCAGAGTTATTTACTATTTTTTCTAAAATCGAGTTAGGCTTCACAAATGAAGACTTGCTGTACCTTGATCTTTATAACTCAAACTTTCTGATTACACTGACAAAATGAGGGGATCCATATTGTATATTGACAAGCATACAGAAAAGTGGGATAAACTTCATGAGAGCCATACCTTTCGCCCTGAATACCCTACAGAATCCGTTATTCGCTTTGTTCGCATGAACTTTCCTGAAGCCGATGGAAAATCTATGCTGGATCTAGGATGTGGAGCTGGCCGTCATGTCATTTTCCTGGCACAAGAAGGATTTTCTGTAACAGGAATTGACTTTTCCAAAACAGGTCTGCAATATGCAAAAAAGAGATTAGAAGACCATGGACTGAATGCGGTATTGACTGAAGGTTCAATCTTGAGTTTACCGTATGAAGATGATAGTTTTGATGGGATCGTCTCCTATGGAGTATTGTGCTACTTCAAGTACGATGATTTAAAAACTGTGGCAAAGGAAATTTATAGGACATTAAAAAAAGATGGCAAGGCGTTTTTGATCACCCGCAGTACTCATGATAAACGCTTTGGGAAAGGGATAAATATAGAGAAAAATACCTTCAAAATGAATTCAAATATAACCAATGAGCAAGATTTGCTCATTCATTTTTTAGACATGGAAGAAATCAGTGATTTGTTTTCAAGCTTTTCCAGCATTCATGTCGGATTTACTGAAGAAAGCTTAAATTCTTTAACCGAATACAACTCTGACTATCTTATTACTCTAACTAAATAAAAACAACGATTAAGAGACATGATTTTAACAATCATGTCTTTTTTGTTGATCCTTTAGATTTACATAACAAGTTTGAAACCACACGCAATACACCTTTTCCATCGACTAATTTTTGAGCCCGGTCTCCTGTATATAGAAGTCTATTGGGACGTTCACTGACATTCCTTATTGCTCTTGCCAGTTCCTCTATTGTGACATCCTTTGATTCACCTAAGTAACAATCAAATCCTAATTTATCGCTGATTCTGGCACAAGATACCTGGTTGTCTGCAACTGCGATAATCAGACCTGGCAAGCCTAAACAATACCTCTCCCAAGTGACAGTCCCAGCAGAACCGATATATAAATCAGCAAGTGACATTAATTCAGCGATGTTATTAACCTGAAAGTGAAAGTTTGTGTTTGGCAGTTTATCGCAAATCTCTTTTACTTCCTTCCTATTTGGATTTCCGGCTCCTACAATGACATCGACTGTTAATTGAAGATCTGTAAGTTTCGCTATGGCCTTTAGGGCTTTAACCGTCTCATTAGTTGGATCAGTTCCACCACAAAAAAGAAATACTCTCCTAATCTCATTCCTGGTATTGTTTTTTCTTTTTTTTCTCATTTCCCTAAATTCTGGACGCAATAGAGCATATTTGGGACCTAAGAGTACTTTGCACCGTTTAGGCAATAAACTCCAATACTTTAACCGAAATCGTTGCTCAAGATAATTCTGATTGAGAAACAAATCGCATTGATGTGGTCTATTCAGAAAATCATCAATTACCATAATTCGATCGACGTACGCTTTTAACTTCATCTCCCAGACTTTATCCAGATCATAGTGATCAACAATCAGCCAATTTATTGCTTGATTGTAATTCTTTAGTATAGATATAGTTTCGTGGGCATCAGCTTCTTGAGATTTCTCGTAATTTATTCGATGGACTATAAAACCATTTTCCTCAATATGAGTGGACATATTCCCAGGGGATTCCTGGGAAATAAAATTGACGCTGCTATTCAGTTGCCTGAGTTTATTGGCTATGGATAAACACCGCATTACATGGCCTGTTCCAATCCGCAAGGAAGCATCCGTCCGTATTACAACATTCAAGACTAAAACTCCTTTTAAGGCTAGTTCGATTTTCCCCTGTTTTCGGTAAGAGTCAAGAAATCTAAAATATCCTGTGTTGTAAATTGAGGGTTCACTGGATATAAAGCCTCGTATATGTTCTTTACATAATTAAAATCGTCAAGGTGATCCACAGTCCATCTCAAGTGAGACAAATTAACAGAGTTCTTTAAACATCCAATTTTAAACCTATCTGGACGCTGATAAATATATGAGGTTACATGCTCCCGATCATAGGATAAAATGGCTTCACTCCATGCAGCTTCCAAGCAGCTATAACGGAAAACTTCAACATCCAAGCCAACAGGAAACGTACGCACAATATCATTACTTGTATAATCATTGCCGCATTCTAGATGCAGGTCTATTACTTTATCCACAATTTCAGGATCTATTAATGGGCAATCGCCTGTTATTCTAACGATATGTCTCGGGCAAAATAACTTCGCTGCGTCATAAAACCGATCAAGGACATCATATAAACTTCCCCGGAAATACTGAATTTGACTTTGTATGCACAACTCTTCAATAGGATCATCACTTGAATCTATGCTAGTTGCGATAATCAGGGTTTTACATCTTTTAGCTCTCCTTAACCGTTCAATTTGTCTGATAATCATACTCTCGCCAAGTATGGGCTTTAACACTTTACCGGGCAACCTTGTTGATGACATTCTAGCCTGGAGTATAGTTAGTATCATCTGTTCCATCAGCTCCTGACAGATCTATCTTTTTATAATAAGAGATGACCTTTTTTACGCCTCGGATTACATCCGAAACGTCTTTGGGAGTCATGGATGGAAATAAAGGTAAAGTAATCGCTTCTTTGTAAAATTCTTCAGCTTCAGGACATAGACCTTTTCGGTACCCAAGTTCTTGATAATAAGGCATTAGATATACAGGCTGATAATGTACATTAACCCCAATATTTTCTTTTTGCAAGGCCTCAAAGATTTCCCTTCTCCCCACAGAAAGAAGGTCTAAATTTAATCGTATTACGTATAAATGCCAACTGGATTCATACCCTTCTTTTGATGCAGGAAGTCTAATTTCCTTAAGGCCTCTTAATCCTGCATTGTACATTTTTGCATAATCTCTTCTTCGCCTTAAGAAATAGTTCAACTTTTTCAATTGATTGAGTCCAAGAGCAGCTTGAATGTCAGTTAAGCGGTAATTATACCCCAAAAACTGCATCTCATAGTACCACGGCCCTTGATCTTCTAACAAATTTTCTGGTACCCGCGTAATTCCATGTGATCTAAATTGCATTAGCTTTTCGTAATATTCCTTGTTATTTGTAGTTATGATCCCGCCTTCCCCGGTTGTAATGTGTTTTATCGGGTGAAAACTAAACATTGTCATATCCCCGTTAGATCCAATAAGTTTCCCTTTATAAAGAGAACCTAACGCATGTGCGGCATCTTCAATGATGACTAATTCATTTTTAGCAGCGATTCTTTTAATTGCATCCAAATCCGTTGGCATTCCAGTGAAATGAACGGGTATGATAGCTTTGGTTTTCCTATTTACCAGCTTTTCAATACAAGCTGGATCAATGTTGTAAGTCTGCGGATCAATGTCAGCGAAAATAGGTGTAGCTCCCATGTACAAAACACAGTTAGCACTAGCAGCAAAGGTTATAGAAGACGTTATTACTTCAGAACTATGAGTTATTCCTGCAGTAAAACAAGCAGCATGTAGTGCAGCGGTTCCGCTCGAAAATGCAACAGCATAAGTGGTACCGACATAATTCGCGACTTTTTCTTCAAAATCTTTCAAAATGGGTCCGGTCGTCAAAAAGTCACTTCGCAGTATAGAAGCAACAGCTTTAATATCATCTTCACCAATCCATTGCCTTCCATAAGGAAGGTACTGCTTCCTCACTGGATTGCCCCCATGAATGGCTAGTTTGTTGCTGTTCATAACCTAACTCCTTAGCTCACAAAGATGCATGTTTCTGAGATAGTCTTCTTTAAAAGATCTTAAGGCTAGTAATTAATTCTCTAACTTCACTTTTGGATATAGGTTTTAGATTATTGGAGCTATAATTACTCTCTTGTGTTTTTGTAAATCCAGGATATTCTTTACGTTTTTCAAGCAAAGACGGTATTACAAACATCTCTTTGTTTTCTAGAGCCACTAATGACTCCTCATAGGTCATTAATTCTTCAAATTTTTTTTCTCCCGGTCTCAAGCCAATTTTTTCAATCATGATCTCATCAGGAGATAATTTATGCTTTTTGCACGTTTCTTCGATTAGTACATCCACTAAGTCCCCCAGATTTACAACAGGCATTTTTAATACAAAGACCTCTCCCCCCTGAGATTCCATTAAAGCCTTTACGGATAATTTTGCAGCTTGATAAGCTGTCATCATAAATCTGCTCATGTTTTGGTCAGTGACTGTAATTTTTCTGTAATCCTGGATTTGATTGATGAAAAGGGGTACAACCGATCCCCTCGACCCAATCACATTGCCGAACCTAACAATTGAAAAAACGCATTGGCTTTTACCTTTACTATACTCTGCTGAGGAAACCAATTTTTCTGCGACCATTTTCGTTGCACCATAAAGATTAGTTGGTGCTATTGCCTTATCCGAACTGGTAAAAACAACCTTTTTGGCACCTTGTACAGTTGCAGCTCTTATTACATTATTCATACCAACGATATTCGTTAGGACAGCCTCAAAAGGGTTATATTCACAAGACGGTACATGTTTCATTGCTGCTAGATTAAATACAAAATCTATATCTTCCATGGCCTTTAATACCCTGTCGTAATCCCTAACGTCACCGATCAAGAAACGTACACCTTTAGCTGTTTCAGTGAAATCCTGTTGGACTTGGCTTGCTAACTCAAATTGGCCATGCTCATCCCGGCTAAATATCCGGATAACATTCGGTTCTGCCTTAAGAATTATCCCTAATATAGATCGACCAACCGTTCCTGTACCGCCAATTATCAATACATTCTTGTCCTTAAAGTAATTCACCATTTATTCCACTTTTCCCCTTTGAATAAGCTTCTTCTATCCACTCCTGTGTTCTTCTTATACCTTCTGCCAAATCTACTTTTGGCCTCCAGTCAAGCAGTTTCTCGGCTTTTGAATAATTGCAAAGCAATCGCCTGATTTCACTTTGCGGGTGGATATGTTGAACATGCTTTATTAAATTCTCATTCCCACAAATCATCATTGCTAAATCATTAATAGAGATTTCACGCCCCAGGCCGGCATTAATAATCTCACCACTTGTGTTCTTAGAATAGCCAGCTTCAACTACGAAGTCTGCGCAATCCTCTACATATAGCAAGTCTCTAGTCTGTTTCCCATCACCGTAAATTTGAAGCGATTCCTGCTCCAGCTTATTTTTAATGAATATTGCTACTACGCCACCTTCCCCTCCCGTTTTTTGAAACGGACCATAAGTATTAAAAGGACGCAGAATAACAGTGGGAAGTCCATATGCAAAATGATAGGAAAGAACCAAATTTTCAGCTGCAATTTTAGAACCCGCATAAGGGGATGCAGGTTTCGTAGGATGGGTTTCTTGTATACCATCCTCAGAAATGGATTGATCATATACCATACACGTACTCATAAAAACCATTTTCACACTATTTTTCCTACACTCCTCCAAAACATTAAATGTGCCGACTACATCATTATCAAAGGTTGTTCTTGGATCATCTATACTATCTTGGACATTAATGCTTGCTCCCAAGTGATAGCATATATCAAAATGGTTTATGAAGACATGCTTTATCAATTCTTTATCTTTTATATCCCCTATTACGAGCTGTACAAAATTTTCATTGGATAGGAATTCAGTAAGATTTTCTCTCCTTCCATTGGATAGGTCATCGAAGACCCAGACCCTATTTCCATCTTTTAACAATCTTTTAACCACCCATCTGCCAATAAAACCCGAACCGCCTGTCACTAAGATTTTCAACAAAAACCGCCACCTCTTTAAGCATCAATGCTCCACACTTTTATCATTTTACATACTATTCAAAATAACCTAGAATGTAACAGATAATAATCTATTATTATGTGCGGATGACGAATAAAGCTGGCCTTTTTCGATTTATTTAACATTAAAAGTCTTCCTCGAATAATTTATAAAAAGTTCCTAAAAGTGGGTGAAAAAATGCTGGGTTCTGGTTTCCTTCATATTTCAGGAAAAAAAAGGATATTCGTTCAACCTTTATTTGAAGAAGCTCAGAATAACTTCACTTATGAATTTTGGGTAAAACCGGAAGTTTCCCAAAAAATGGATATTGAGTCCTTAGATCAAAGCATAGATCCTTTGGGACTTTGCTTTGTTATTGGCGCGGAATGTAATAGTATTAACAAAGCTTGTCTAGCTATCTCTGTAGGAAATAATGGGGTTTCTGTTTATGAATGTTCAGAATACTACCTAACAGCCCTACTTGTATATCCAATATCAATAAAAAATTGGATCCATATTGCAGTCGTCTATACAAATAAGACTCCACACCTTTTTATTAATGGCAAATTTATAAAGTCAGGATTAACAAGTAGAAAAACGAGGGTTTATGCATCAGGAACTTTCGGGGGACTATATTCAAGTGGTTTTTTTACAGGCAGCCTTGATGATCTAAGAATTTGGGCACATGCAAGAACAGAAGAGCAAATTAGGACTAATATGAGGAGGGAACTAGATGGATGTGAAATAGGTTTAATTTGTTATTGGAACTTTAATCATTCAAATCAGATTTCTGTACGTGACGGTTCCCCTAATTCTAATCATGGACTTATCGTTAACCAACTAGTTTCCCTGCCGGAAGGTTGGGATGAGGTGGCATGGTCTGGCAATACCCCTTCCTTTATATATGATAATATGGACATTCTTGAAAGATTCTTCATTAGTCAAAAGCCTGCACAATCCAATTCCAATTACACTACGCCCTCCTTAGACAAAAATCATAAAAATAAACAGGCATTAGTGAAGTCTACCACCCATCATACAGATGTGTTGCTGCTTTTTGGACACTACAGAAAAGATTATGAACTTTTTCTTTATCCGGTAGCTAACCGTCTTGTCAATAACGGCATTTCGGTAACAATCCTCATCCACAAGGCAGCCGTCGAACAGACTTCCAAACTAGATCCGAGAATCAATATTGTTGTTGCTGATAATCTATTTACCTATTTTAATATCTACGATAAAGCAAAGAATTTTTATCAAGAAGTACTTCTGGCTTTTATGGAAAAGTGGTTATCGCTCCAGAATCTTGATCCAAAAGAAGAAAAAGAAATAAAAGATTTTTATTACACTTACGCAATCGATAGAATAGGAACTTTAGCTTTATTGAATCTGATTAAACCTAAATTGGTTTATGGAATTCACTTCATATTAAACCCTGGTTGTCTTGATGCAATAAAATTCATGCGACAGCTCATCCCGATAAAAATATTCTTAATACAACACGGCTTCTTTTATGAGTGCCATGACTTTAAAGGCGCGGATGTAGCCATTTTATGGGGGTCATTTCATGAGCGCATACTTAGAGAATTATCTGCTATTCCATCCGTTGTAATTGGAAATCCAAAGATGGAATTTATTACTAATAGCCATACAATAGGCCATAAACAAAATGATTCCCACAAATCAAAAAGGGTGAACATTCTCTATATCTCCTCTCCCTATGCCAATAGCAAAAAAAATATTAAACTTTTTTTAAAGACTATGAGGAATTTCCCAAAACTAAAAGTTAAATATAAATTACACCCAACAGAGTCAAAAAAGGATTACATTCCATATATAAAAAAAGGGCTAATGAAGTCTAAACAAATTGCCAAGAAAAAAAATATTTATAAATTAATCAGTGAATCCGATATTATCGTTGGGGGATTTTCCACTTCTCTCTATGAAGCTGCACTCCTTAAAAAACCAATCATTCAAATACTGCCCCCCCAGGGTAACAATCAGGTTCCATTATTAAATAGCTTCTCAAGCAGCAAGAAACTAAAATACATCATCAAGAATCTATGCTCAAATGAAGCATTTTATCAAGCAATGATAAATAGCCAACAAAAACAATTAGAACCCTTATTCAATTCAACTCATGGATCAATCTCAAAAATAGCCAATTACATTCAAGATGCATTATAATGAAAAGCCAAACCCCTCGGAATACAGGGATTTGGCTTTTAGACTAATTTTTCATAAATCGTGATTTATGATTATTTATTGCTTTGATGATTTGCTTTGCCCTTGCAATCCACGTATGCTCCTTGCTAGCAATGTCTTTTCCTTTCATTGCAATACTTTCTAAGCGTTCCTCATCCCTTAGATATCCTTCAACTTTGTCTGAAAGATTCCGCTCATTCATACTATATAATAGGATGCTTTCTTCATGCTTGAAATGAGATTCTAAAAAGATGTTCCGATCCGATAAGCTAACTGCTCCAGCAAGCATCGATGTGAAAACTCGATCATGGCCACCGTTTATGAGATTAGGGAGAACATTTAATACAATCTTTGAGTTTTTCATTTTCTCCTGGAATCGCAGATAATCTATTGAAGGATGGATTTTTATCATATCACCTTTAAAAACAAGTCTCCATGCCTCGTTATACAACCTTAATGGTAATTTCATCAAAGATTGAAGTACTTCTATTCTTCTGCGTCCGCGGATATAGTAATCTACATAGACCAATAGGTTTCTTAGTCTTTTGTTATCAGAATAAGAAAACTCAATCCCTCTTCTCTGAAATGCCTCTTGGGCAATAGTAATTGTAGGAACTGTATGCTGGTATAGTGAAGTTTCCATTATTTCGTCCAATATTATCTTATAATCTGGATCATCTAACCATTTTTTCCGACACTCATCAATATCCGTATATGATCCAGCAAATAAAATGTCTATGGATCGCTCCTTGATACTCTTCGCTTTAAATTTTTCAGGTGAACTAATTGATGAGCCATGCGGAATGAATACCTTAGAATACTTTCCTTTATAATATTGATTTAGGAAATCAAGATGAGTCTGATCAACACAAGAAACAATCAGATTTTGTGAGTCTTTGTTCAGATTAATTCGTCTGCTATGATACATTGGATGATCCACTAAGTAACAAAAAAAAAGATTATCCAACTTATTTGTATAGATATACTCATCAAGAATTTCTATACCATGGCCGTTCATGCCTAAAATAAATAATACGTCTTCCTCACTAATTAGCTGTTTCAACTTCACATGATCAGCAGGAATCAGGAGATCAATATACTTAATCCTATACCCCAACTTCTCAAATGCTTTCCCCAGATCAAAAGCAAACTGTCTTGTCGCATTATAACTGCTGCCAGCAAATACTACGATGATAGTCTCTCTTGAAAGGAAAGGGGCAGGTTTGGGTACCTTATCCGTTATTAATAAACAGTTGATAAGCCCGTGATTATTATTAGGCGTACTGTCATATTCAATTATTTGGTTTTGCTCATTGAATTTCCAATATCCGTACAACCCGGATTCATTTCCACTTAATTCTTTGCGCATATTCTTTCTGATTTGCTTCTCTGTTCTATCGTGATCCCAGATTCTCAAATCATCAATACAACCGGAAAAGTATCCGAATGGATCTAAACCTCCAAAGATACCTGAAGCATACACCTTTTTCTTAGGACTAGACCTTCCGCTTTTGATGAACTTACCATTGATATAAAGATGTGGTGTTTTTTTCTTGTAAACAACCGCAATATGCGTCCAATCCTTTATTGGGGTTCGGTAAACCAATGTAGCGGGCAGATAATGGGACGAATGCTCATAAACCGAAATCCCATTCGTACCGACAGATACTCCCGCAGCAGATTTAGACTCATCCCCCCCATGCCCCGGTGCAATCACATAAGTTTGACCTTTTGTCCCACTGGTTCCAATTGTACTTTCCTGATCAATTTTATGGGGAACTTCCGGTTTGACCCAGAACTCATAAGTAAAATTATTTTTCACCTTCTTGAATAAAGGTTGAACTGTTACCCTTTCCTTCCCTGACAAGTGTAGAAACCTTTTTCCCAGCATCGCGCTATCCACCCTCTAACAAATGCTGAAGTATCCTCTAATTTCTTTTGAAACCTCTTTCTAAGCTGTTTCATTTTACTAGATTTGCCACATAATCTTCTCTCCAATCGGATAGTAGTTCAAGACATCGGTAGAAACATCAATAGCCTTATGGATAGGTAAGCAAAGTTTCTCATGGATATTGTTATTCCCAATCGGATGTAAGCAATTATCATTTGATACATAATAGACACCGGAACTCTTGAAAATTACACGGTTTGGCAACAGCATACCACGAGTAATTTTGGATGATAATTCCGGCCCGTTTTGAATACTATCAATAAAATGCTGAGCAAGAAATACTACGCTTTCTAATTGATAGCCGTAATCTTCAAATGTTTTCTCGTCCGGAATTTTTCTCTTAAATCCTCCCTGCATAAGATAAATGGGATAGGAATCATAAGAACCGATCAATAGATTATTAGGTATATTAGCCATTAGTTTATCTTTGTCAATTATTTCACCCAATGGAAACTTGAATAATTCTGGATCTGGAATTTCCACTATATTTTTTCTATTAAATTTCATAAACTTGAATGTGCTTACATCTTTAATGGGTCTCCTTTTCCGATTTTCAATGTAATAAATAAATGGGTCTGTTCCTTTCAACAATGTACAATCAGGTATGAAACCTGGAATACCCTCCCCTAATTTGACTTGATAAGAAAACGGGGTGCGAATGTTATAATCAAGTACCTTATCAATAGGATAGAACATGTCTTTTTCATTGATTCTATCCCAGAACACTCCATCTCCATACCCCCAGAATTTAGGATCGACATTCCAAAAATCACTATATTTCTTTCTAATTGCTTTTAATATAGACCGTCTATGCATTACACTACAATGATCCACCAAACCTGAAGCTGTTGATAAAACTCCACACGTCCTTCTAATTCTGGAGCGCTTAGGTTGCAGATCAGAATCAAGAGTGATAAGAATTTGGGCTGAATATACAACGTTAATGTCTGAATGCTGGTCTAAATATGAGCTCATAATATTTAAACGCTCATGATTATATAAATTATCATCCGTTAAGTAACTGATGTAATCTCCTTTTGCCATCGACAACGCTTGGTTAATAAGAACTGCGTACCTGATTGTTTTATGCCGATCTTCATCCTTAACATTCGATCGGTAGAATTTTACCCGATCATCACTTAGATAAGGTTGAATGGCTTTTTGTGTCATCTGATTTGAATTATCATCCATAATGAACAATTCAAAATTCCCCATCGTTTGATTCAACACGCTTTCAATT
>JBEQAI010000032.1:0-16367 GCA_041640415.1 Ammoniphilus sp.
GTCATCCTCCAATTCTTAGAGTTTGGTCGCACTTACTCTATTCTAGATTTGGGGAGGTACTCCTTTTTTTGTTGCTTTTATCCCTTGCTACACAAGGGCTCAGATTTATGAAATTAACTCAATTACTAAAAAAATCAGCTTAAAATTGGAGGATCTAAACCAAAGTTTAGATCACACTTATAAAAAACGCGACCAAAACTACGCAAAACCTCAAAAAGGTGCTCCACCTATTTGGAATCATTACCGGTTTAGAAGCAAGTTACTGGGTTTTCGGAGCATCCGGAGCCGAATGCGAGCGATAGGTCTGAAATTTGGCCAGGAAAAATTAATTACTTAAAAATCAGCTTCATATTGAAGGCTCTAAACGAAAGTTTAGATAGCCCTCATAAAACTAGACTAAAATCACCCAGAACCTTGAAAAAAACTTAAGCCAGGCGGTACCTCAGGTGCTCCACCTACTTGCAATCATTACCGGTTTGGAAACAAGTGACTGGGTTTCGTGAGCACCTGAGCCGTAACAGTAGCCAAGCGGTTCCCTTCTTATCTGTCCAAAAAAGCCCAGTCTGTCAACGACTGGGCCTTCCTCAAGTCTATCCTTTTATTCCACCGCTGGTAATGCCTCGTACAAAATACTTTTGTAAGAACAGGAACAACATCACAATTGGCAAAGCGGAGATGCCGAGCCCGGCAAGCAGCACTCCCCAATCCGTATCCAACGCATCACGGAAGGCCATGAGGCCAGCCGGTACAGTTTTTAGAGCGTCGCTGTCAATAAAAATGATGGCAAACATAAATTCATTCCATGAAAAGTAAGCGGTTAACAATAATGCCGTCACCAGCACCGGCATGCTCAACGGAATAAACATCCGGGTAAACACGCCGAAGCTATTGCATCCATCTAAGTAGGCCGATTCTTCGATTTCCTTTGGAATAGTTAGGAAATGAGCACGAATGAGCAGCACCGTCAACGGAATCCGATACGCAACATAAGGAATAATTAGTGCCCAGTAACTATTGTACAGACCCATCGCTTGAATCAACTTGTATAGAGGAATTAAGCTGACTTGAGGAGATAACATCAATCCCCCTAAGATCAGAATTAATAAAACATTTTTTCCTTTCACGTGAAAGCGAGTCAGTCCATAAGCGCCCAGGGCGCTTAAGAACACCGTCAATAGGCAAGTAACGGTCGTGACGATCAAGCTGTTCAAAAAGTAACGGGAGATTCCTTGATTCCAAGCTTCCACATAGTTTTGAAACAGCCATTGCTTTGGCAGAGCCCAGCTGTTGCTGAAGATCTCGGAGGTTTCCTTTAGAGAGTTCATGAACATCCAAAACAGCGGGTAGGCAATGACGATCAAATACACGACGAGAATGAAAGAAACACTTGAGATCCCAAACATCTTGGAAAAGGAACCCGCCCTTCGGGTGACCTTTTTGCTTGGCATACCCATTTCGACCGGAGACATACGTTCGCTATATTGCTCCTTCAATCGTCTCACTCCTTCCCCGTTTTAGATAGCTTCATTTGGATCAGTGAAATGGTTAACGTAATGATCAATATGACGGTCGCGATGGTGGAGGCATATCCCATGTTATCTCTGGAGAAAGCAGAATGGTAAAGGTAGGTCCCCAGTACATGAGACGCGTGACCCGGTCCACCTCCAGTCAGGATATACACCTCATTAAACACGGTGAACGCGCCGGACAAGGTAATAATGGAAGTGACGAACAGCATCTCCTTCACCTGAGGAACGGTTACATGAAAAAACGTCTTCAGCTTATTGGCCCCATCGATCTCAGCAGCTTCATACAGTTCACCCGGGATTTTTTGAATCGCGACAATAAACAGCATCATGATGTACCCCGTACTTTGCCACTGGGACACTGCAATGGCGGCAAAAATAGCTGTCGCGGAATCTCCTACCCATGCCCGTCCCCATTCCTCGAGCCCAATCATGGACAAGAAGCCATTCAATAAACCCACGTGAGGATGGTATACAAAGTCAAACAGTAAGCAAATAACCGTAATGGAAATCACCACAGGGAGGAAAAAGACGGTGCGAAAAATAGGCGACACGCGGCGAAACAGTTTGTCTTCAAGTATGGCGGCGATCACCAAGCCCCCTCCCACCTGGATGATCATCGAGATGATGGCATAATAGAGGTTATTCCTTAAGGCGATATAAAAAATGGGATCCTGGAACAATTGAACATATTGCGCCAGTCCGACAAAGGTTTTCTGCGGGGAAAAGGTATTCCATTGGAATAAGCTCGATTCCAAATTTTGAATGAGTGGAATGTAGATAAACACTAGAACCATCAGAAAACAAGGCGCTAAATATAGATATGGCGTAATCCTTCGATGAATCAACGAATCTCCCCCCTTTGGATAGAATGACAGTGGAGTTCTACCGAACTCCACTGCATAGTATTACTTGGCTTCCGTTCTGACTTGAGCGGCTGCTTTTTGAACATCAGCGATAACTTCTTCCGGCGTCTTCTGTCCAGCTAGCATTTGCTGGGCTCCAGCCAGATACGCATCCACGATCTTAATATCCATGTCCGTATCCAGCCACAGCGAGAATCCTTCGGCCTTCATTACGCGATCCACAGCTTCGATTTGCGTCGGTGTTGCGGTATTGGCATGAACAGTCCCTTGAATGGCGCTCAGCTTGCCAACATTCTTGACATACTTTTCGCCCATCTCCTTGGAAGTCAGGAACTTCACAAACTTCAACGCCTCTTCCGGGTGCTTCGTCAAGGAAGAAATCATCCAGCCTTCAGGTGCTCCCGTTAAGTAAGTAGGGTTTCCTTTCGCTCCGTCGATTTGAGGGAAATCGATGAAACCAATCTCAAACTTGATATTCGGTTCAATCAAGCCAATTTCAGCTTTTTGGAAATATCCAATGGCCGCTTTTCCATCAATAAAGGTTTGACGTGCAAATTGATGCTCCAACGCGTTCACATCTTTGTTGAAATATGGGCTTAGTTCATTTAGCTTGCGAAGAGCTTCCACATATCCTGGATCTTCAAAGGTTCCAGTTGCGCGAGTATAGTCCTTCATCCTGGTTTCTTGATCCACCATGCGCTGGTTAAAGGTTCCGATATAGTGCGATACAGCCCATGGAGCCTTGTTTCCGAAGGCAATGGGGGTGATGCCGCTATCCTTGATTTTTTGCAAGGTCTGAATAAACTCCGGCCATGTCTTTGGCACTTCCAAGTTCAGTTGCTTGAAAATCTCCTTATTATAAAAGAAGGTTTTTCCGTCTAGCGTCATCGGAGCGCCATAGATCTTGCCATCCAAAGTGAAAGGAGGGAACTGGGTCTGGACAAATTGGTTGGCCCAAGCCTGATCCTTTTGCAAATGGGGGGTCAGGTCAAGCACTTTGTCTCCGCGGACAAACTTATAGGCAAACTCGCCGCTCCAGGAAGTGAACACATCCGGCGGATTATTCGTCCCGAGCAGGACGCGAATCTTTTCTTTATAGGAGTCATTGAGCACCGCTTCGGTCTCTATTTTGATGCCGGGATTGGCTTGCTCAAATTCTTTCACCACCTGATCAAAATAGCTTTTATCGGGATCTTTCGGCCAGCGGTGGAAAAACTTCAGCGTGACTGTCTCCCCCGATGGAACTGTCGCAGCAGGCTGTGATGAGGCAGGTTCTGGATTTGATGCGGGAGTAGTAGTTGAACTTGAACAACCAACAGCAAATGTACTTACAAGTAGGATATTCGTGAAGAGTTTGAACATTTTCTTCATATCGCCTTGCCCCCCATTATGTGGTAAAAGTCATATATTATTTCATAATATTATAATACTTCATATTATTGCGGGATGTAAACGTTTAATTTCCAAGTTATACGATGGTTGGCGGGTCTGGAAATAAGCGGAGTGCCTCCGCTTATTCCTTCGACATCCTCCAGTCAACCTACTCTTAATAAGGGACTGTCCACATATATCTTCTGGTCGATAACGGATGGTTACGAGCATCCGCCAAGGCGTTGGCATACTGTCTCAACAAATGGTTCAACACTAGCGGGGCCAGATACCCTTGAACGTCCTCATTAATTCCTGCCCAATCGAATTCCTTCGCATCCAACACGATCAACTTTTCGCCGTATTGCTTAGAGAAGCCTAGCGCACGCTCTTCCAGCGGACGAGTTTCATCAAGACCTAACAGATGAATGAATGGCACGTTCTTATCTAAAATTTCAAACGGTCCATGGAAGTATTCACCGGCGTGAATTGCGTGGGAGTGAATCCATTGCATCTCCATGAGAATACAAATCGCGAACGAATACGCTACACCAAAGTTCGCTCCACTTGCCATGGTATAGATGACTTTCTCATCCTTATAGGTTTCGCCGAAAGCCAGGGCCTTCTCTGCATAATCCGCCTTCACTTGCTCGTAGACGCGGTTTAGATTTTCCAAAGATTGAAGCATGGATTGAAACCTTTGATTTTCTTCCTTCAGGTACAACAACCCCGAAGTCAACTGGTATAGCATGGAATAATTCGTATCCTTGGCAATCGCCTCCGGACCCCACTGATATTTTACAACATATTCAGATTCAACCGCTAAAGGAGATCCTTCCACATTTGTCAAGGATACGGTTAAAGCACCTCTATTCCGGGCAAACTTGGCTGCCTCCACCGTTTCTGGAGTCGTTCCAGAGTGGGAGCACAAGATGACTAGGGATTCCGCGCCAAGCGTGACTGGGTTGCGGTGAATAAATTCATTGGCACTGTATAAATCCGCATGGATTATTTTCGCTTCCCGATCCATGAAGTACTTGCTCGGATACATGATTGCCGAGGATCCTCCACACGCCACGTAAAATACATTCTTAATGTCTCGATTCTTTATTGCCTCTAAAGCTGCGGAAATTTGGGTGTTCATTGTTTGTTCCTCCTCAAATTTGTCATATATAACTTTATATAATAATTTATAACATTATATAAAAAATAATTCAACACATTTTTTAGAATATTTATTTTTAATAAAAAAGGCCGCCCTTTTTAAGGACGGCTTTCGGATTTGGATGCTTTTAACGTAAAGGTCACGCGAGTCGTTGGATAGTGAGAAACTGACAAATGGATCGGCACTTCTTGTTCATCAGACACCACTTTTTCAATTTCAAATAAGGGCGTTCCCACGGTACACTTCAATAAGTCGGCTTGTTCTGTGCTAGCGACAATGACATTGACCGTTTTCTCATTATGATAGGCTTCGGTTTGATAGCGCTCTTTGAGCAATCGGTAAATGGAGCTTCCTTCTTGGATATGCTGCTCCATCCCCGGAAACCGATTCAAGGGGTAGTGTGCCGATTCCCTCGAAAATGGATGATCATCAATAAAGTAAAGACGCTCCAAACGCAAGATCGGATCCCCCGGCTGAATTCTCAGAAGGGAGGCCAGATGTTCATCGGCCGCTTCGGTTGTAGCAGATAAGATGTGGGCGCGTGCCGCTTTCCCGGAGCTTGTAGTGAAATCATAGAAACCATTAACGTCAATCAGCTCCCGTTTGATCTTTTTCTCTGTTACAAAGGTTCCTTTCCCTTGCTGGCGCTGCAGAATACCCTCCTCCACCAAATCAAGGATCGCTCGGCGGGACGTAATCCGACTGACCCCATACACCTCGCAAATTTCTGACTCCGGCGGCAGCTGCTGGCCTACTTTATACTTTCCCTGTTGAATATCTTCTTTAATCTTATCCTTTAACTGAATGTATAAAGGAGTAATCGAAGAATTGTCCAGCTTCATGGTTGTTCCTCCTCTCCACACGGTATCTCTCATATTAATATATTATATTATATTACAACTCCCCTTCATGATGGGGAAAATTCAAAAAAATAAATGACATACCTACACATGTTATTATATAATATTATATAAAATTATATCAAGGGTGGGTGTTGTTTTTATGCGTCTTCTAGCTATTGGAGATAACGTCGTCGATTTCTATCAAGATCAGGGAATCATCTATCCAGGTGGGAATGCATTGAATGTTGCGGTATTGGCTAAACGGTATGGACTCACCCATAGCTCCTATATGGGGATCTTAGGAAGCGATACATCGGCTGCTCACGTCAAGCATGTGCTAGAACAAGAGCAGATCGACACGACAAGAATTAGACAGGCCTTTGGCCCTAACGGAGAAGCCGTAGTCAGCTTGAACGAAGAAGGAGACCGCATCTTTGTCCGCTCGAATAAAGGGGGGGTTCAAGCCCTGTTGGGGATTAACCTGAACTCAGACGATGAGTCCTATATTGCTTCCCACGACCTGCTTCATACGAGCGTATATAGCCGGTTAGAACATCATCTTCCAGAACTTTCCCAGAAGATCCCTGTGTCTTTTGACTTTTCCACACGCCGGGATTCCGCTTACCTAGAACAAGTCTGCCCTTACTTGACCTATGCTTTCTTTTCCGGCAGCGACTTGAGTAAGGAACAATGTTTCGAGTTAAGTGAAACGGCACTTGAGTATGGAACTAAGGTAATAGGAATTACCCGAGGCTCCCAAGGAGCTTTGTTCTTCGACCAGGAGCGTGCCTATGAACAGTCCGTCATTCAAACGGAAGTAATCGATACTTTAGGGGCGGGGGATTCTTTCATTGCGATGTTTTTAACCCAATACCACCAGCATCAGCGAATGGAAGAGGCTCTTCAGCGTGCCGCCGAGGCCGCAGCAGAAACCTGCAAAGTTTACGGGGCGTTTGGATATGGAGTACCTAAAGAGGGGTCCTTATTTTAGAAACGTAAAAAAACCCGCCACTATACCCTTTCCGGGCAAGTTGGCGGGTTCTTCAAACAAAGCTTTATTCCTTCTCAGAATCTACGATTCGGTCTAGTGCTAGCTGATACCCATCATTACCGTAGTTCAAGCAACGCTTCACTCTGGAGATGGTGGCCGTACTAGCGCCTGTTTCGTCTTCAATCTGATTGTAGGTAAAGCCCTCGCGAAGCATGCGTGCTACTTCAAGCCGTTGGGCCATAGATTTCATTTCATTGACAGTACATAGGTCATCAAAGAATATATAACATTCATCTAGGTTCTTCAAAGAGAGGATTGATTTAAATAGTTGTTCTAGTTCTTTCCCCTTAATCTTATCCAATTGCACAGTTCGTTCACCTCTCATGCTTGGATTACTGTAGTAGTTTGCCACTTTAAAATTTTTACGAGTTAAAGCCCGTACTTTAATATTATTCCATTTCCTCTACTTTTGCAATAAGTAATCGCTTTCATCATTGTCAGAATATATTACTTTAGTAGGATGATTCTAGTTACTTGCAGAGAAAAAAACCGGGATGATCGCCCCGGTTATTGAAACTTCACACTTTCACTAAGCGATGGAACACTAGGAATGATGTTTACCCACGTGTTGCCTGGGTACATTGGTTCTTCCTTCCCATCAATATAAGCTCGGATGAGCCCGCCCTTTCGCTCCCATGTCACTTCTTGCACTTTTCCATGCTGAAGCAGATATCCTTTTCCAGGGCCGAATACATCTACGTCTCTTCTTCCTTCTTTGTCTAAAATCTTATGAGGGCTGGAGATAAGCAGGACATTAACAGCGGTTAATTGTTGGCCTGTTGTCAAGTCGTTGTGAGGCTGGCCCGAGGTCAATCTCTTATATCGCTTATTCTCCGCGTCGTATTCATAGCTTACTTTATACTGGCTCGTGATGTTAACGTCTACTTTAGTTGCATCCGTTCCTTTTGCTTCTTCGCCTTCTGGCTTAAACTTCAATTCTGGAATTTCCGCTTCCATTCGGAAACCTAACTTCTTAGCCCCACTCCAAATTTTGTCGATGTCCGTGTAGAGATTATGGGGGGCTTTACGAGATTTATCCCGCCAGAACGAACCTCCAGCGTTATAGATCTCATCGAGATGAGCCATTCCTTTACTAGACAGTGTTTTTAAAGCGGCGGGGCTTCCCCCGGCATGGACCATAATGGCATCAAATCCACTGCCTATGTCGATATAGTAAGGTCGGATACTGCGGACAGGCCCTACGATGTTAGGCTTTTCGCTATGGTAGATCCCTACAAATCGGGTAATGGCCCCCTCGGCAAGAATTTCATATACAATATCTGCCTTGTCCAATCCGGATTGGGGACGTGCTTTAGGGTCATTATTCACCATCACCATGACCACTCGTTTCGGAAGTTCCTCATGGGTCCCCATTCCCGTCAGTGGAGCTGTATATGGAAAGACTTCCTTCTCTTCAACCTGCTCAGCTGGTTTTTCCTCGTCATTCTGTGCTGGCTGTTCCACTTGTGGGGGTTCAGTACTCTTCACCGTTTCTTCCTTGCTGCAGGCCGTAAAAACGAAAGATAGGGCAAGGGGCACGATAAGGAACAGGCTCTTTTTCATGTTTGTTCGCCTCTCTTTTTATGATCTGTTCTTCTTCATTCGACAATAAAACAGAGGATTCCTTCCACATTTGAAAAATAAAGGTAAAGGTTAGAAACAAAAAAGAGGTCGACTCCCGACCTCCTTTTCTTCCTCTTAAGATAAATAAGCTTCTTTTACTTGCTTATTCGTTAACAATTTACTTGCTTCATCCTTAAGGATAATTTCTCCGGTTTGGATTACATATCCGCGATGAGCCACTTGTAAAGCTTGATTGGCATTTTGCTCGACGAGCAAAATGGTCATGCCTTCCTTGTTCAATTCTTGGACTATTGTAAAGATCTGCTCGACCAAGATCGGAGCGAGTCCCATGGATGGTTCGTCGAGCATAAGAATTTTGGGCTTGGACATGAGGCCACGAGCAATAGCTAACATCTGTTGCTCCCCACCGCTCATCGTCCCGCCTTTTTGATTAATTCTCTCCTTTAGGCGTGGGAAGTAGTGAAAGGAACGCTCAAACCCTTCTTCAATATCCTTCTTATCCTTGATGCCAAAAGCACCCATTTCCAAATTTTCCTTGACGGTCATCTTCGGAAAGATTCTTCTTCCTTCCGGTACATGGGCAATACCGTAAGATGCCGTGATATGAGGGGGAACATTTGTGATGTTTTTCCCTTCATATAGGATGGAGCCTTGCTTCGTGGCTACCTGCCCGCAAATCGCTTTTAGCGTCGTGGATTTGCCAGCTCCATTGGAGCCGATCAAGGTGACGACTTCACCTTGGTTTACCTCAACAGAGATCCCTTTTAGGGCATGAATTCCACCGTAATAGGTGTGGATTTGATCTACTTTTAATAGTGCCATGTTTTCACCTCTATTCAGCTTTCGTCTATGATGCTTCCTCTTCCCCGCTCTTACCTAAGTAAGCTTCGATTACTCGCTTGTTATTGCGAATTTCTTCTGGGCTTCCTTCCGCAATTTTTTGGCCGTAGTCCAATACGTGAATATTTTCGCTGAGCTTCATGACAAGCTTCATGTCATGCTCGATCAGAACGATCGTAAGATTCAGCTCATCGCGCAAACGGAAGATAAAGTCGGTCAATTCCACCGTTTCTCTCGGGTTCATCCCTGCCGCTGGTTCATCTAGCAGGATCACCTTGGGCTGAGCTGCCAGTGCACGAGCAATCTCTAAGCGTCGCTGTAGACCATAGGGTAGACTTTGAGCTTGATGCGTGGCGATTTCCTCTATCCCAACATATTTAAGGATGCGGTAGGCTTCAACCATCACACGCTCCTCTTCTTGTTTTACCCCCCGGAAATTCCCCAAAATCCCCATTAGGCCTGATTTGAGCTGAGTGTCCATTCCTACCATGACATTTTCAAGAGCTGTCATTTCCTTGAATAGACGGATGTTCTGGAAGGTCCGAGAGATTCCTTTGGATGCAATGATATCCGGACGAAGAGCTTTAATACTTTGTCCATCCAGGAGAATATCCCCCGCGTCGGGAACATAAAAGCCTGTCACCATGTTAAAGAACGTCGTTTTTCCCGCTCCATTCGGTCCGATAACCGCAGTGATGGAGCCTTTCTTTATATTGACGCTTACGTCTGAAACGGCAGTTAATCCACCGAAACGCTTCGTGATCCCTTTTATCTCTAAAACGTTGCTCATGAGCTTTTACCCCCTTGCTGAACTTGACTCAAAATACCGGTTTGAGGCAAGGTCTTATCCAACTCTTTCACCTTCTCCAGATCAATTTCCGGGCGTTTAGCCGGGATAATTCCCATCGGCCGGAAGATAGCAATAGCGATCAGGATCACACCAAAGATTAATCGCTGGAACTTCGAAGGATCCAATTCGTTTGGAATGCTGATGACTCCTGACATGTTCAATTGCTGAATCCATTCGGAGATCTCTTGAAGAACGGATACGTTGAGAACCGTGATGATCGCTCCACCGACGATAACGCCAGGCACACTTCCATTACCGCCTAAGATAACCATAACGAGAATACTAATAGACTGCATCAAGATAAAGCTGGTAGGGTCAATGAAGGTTTGCTTGGCAGCAAAGATTACACCTACGATACCGGCAAAAGATGCACCTGTAGCGAAAGCTAAAAGCTTCGTGCGCACTAACGGAATCCCCATGGCTTGAGCGGCTAGCTCGTCTTCACGGATGGCAATCCAGGCCCTGCCTAGACGTGAAATCTCCAATCGCTTATTGGCAATGATAATAACTGCGATGACAATGAGCACCAGATAATAATAGTGGGTGGATGTGTTGAACTGGTAACCGAACAACTCCGGCTGGGCGACCGCGGGAATTCCACGCGGACCATTGGTAATGTTGATTGGCTTATCCAAGTTATTGAACACGATACGGATAATCTCACCAAATCCTAGCGTTACAATCGCAAGATAATCCCCTTTTACCTTTAGAACCGGCAAACCAAGTAAGATCCCAAAAATCGCTGCCACGACGAGTCCGACCAAGAGGAACGGCCAGAACCATTCTCCGCCAAGCGGGAACTGCATCCAGTCAGGCATAAAGTTATTCGCTTGCGCAGTGGCAAAGATAGCATACGCGTAAGCGCCTGCCGCGAAGAAGGCCACATACCCCAAGTCTAGAAGACCTGCGAAACCAACTACGATATTTAGACCGAGCGCCATGGCAATGTATATTCCAACGTTCGACGCGACTTCCATATAATATTGGTTGCCGCCAGAAGCTAACGGAAGCAAGACGGTAAAGATCAACACCCCGACGATTACGCGAGTTTTTGTCGGAATTTTGTTCGAGTAATAAAGGACAAGAAAGGAAAACAAGAGCATCAAGAAAGCAATGATCGACTTCGTCGCATAATGCAGCCAAAGCGAAGCAACTAATAGATATATACTCACAACGGCGTATTGAGCGTTTTGATTAGACAATAGAGCTTTTAACTTTTCCATATGCGCTTCACCTACACTTTCTCTTTCACTGCTTCTCCAAACAATCCCTCTGGCTTAAAGAGCAACACCAGAATCAAGAGAGAGAATGCAAGTACGTCTTTGTATTCGGCACCCATGGCTCCATGGGTTAAAGGCTCTAGATACGCGGAACCAAGGGACTCAAACATCCCGAGCATGACTCCGCCGAACATGGCACCTTGAATGTTCCCAATCCCCCCAAGTACAGCAGCCGTAAAAGCCTTCAGCCCTAAGAGGAAGCCGATAAATGGATTAATGGTGGAGAAATATTGCGCATAGAGTACTCCCGTTGCCCCTCCTAAACCAGAACCGATAAAGAAGGTGATCGCAATGACTTTGTTTACGTTAATTTGCATCAAGGCGGAGGTTCCTTGATCCTGAGCTACCGCACGCATCGCCTTCCCCCACTTGGTCTTAGAAACAAAGAGTGATAGACCAATCATCATAATGATCGCTGAAGCCATAATGATGACAGATTTCATGGGGAGGATTGCCATTTCTGTTAGTTGAAAATTTGTGGTAAATAATTGCGGACTGTTTAAGAAGAAGGCCCCCCGTGTTACCCCTTCTACTAAACGAACTAAATCCTGAAGCAAGAACGAAACACCAATAGCTGAAATCAGTACAACAAGGCGAGGTGATTTGCGAAGTGGACGATAAGCAATTCTCTCGATCCCAACCCCAAGTGTCCCAGTGAAAAGCGATGCGATGAGCAAGGCACCAAATAATGAGAGGAAAGGATTCATTCCTTCTAATAAGCCTGTTGCTTGCAATAGTAACAATACCTCTGTTCCAACAAAGGCCCCCACCATGAAAATCTCTCCGTGGGCAAAGTTAATTAACTCTAAAATTCCGTAAACCATTGTGTAGCCAAGTGCAACAACGGCATATAAGAACCCCAAGGTGAGTCCGTCTATCAGGACCTGCGGCAAAATGGCAATGTAAAAATCAAACCCCATGAGTTTACCCCTCTTTCTGCATGTAGTTCAGGGTTCTATAGATGAACCATAGCTTTTTTGCTAAAGAAAACTTGGCTGGCGCCAAGCCTTAGAAGGCTCCCCTACCTTGACATCAACCCTGCGGGTTCATTTTGATAAAATTTTATTTTATCAAAATGAAGGTAAAACCTTGATGTCAAGATAGGGGAAAGGCGCCAGCCTAGTTGCCCTTATGCAGATAAAGAATTCTAGAGATTTTGTAAATTCTTATCTGCCAATAGGAAAGGGACGACATGGCGTCGCCCCTTGTCGAGCTTCTAAAACAGACTACTTGATTTCCGCGATTTGATCTGGAGGATAGGCTCCCTTTTCGAAGCTCTTGATGAATACGGAAGCGTTCACATTGTCTCCTTTGTCATCAAAAGTAGTGGTAGAAAGGATACCTTTAAAGTCTTTCGTTGCAGAGATCGCTGCGTTTACTTGCTCACGAGTTGGCTTCTTGCCGCCATTGTCTTTAATCGCTTGCTCTAATCCGTTCAACACAACTAGAGCGGCATCATATCCATAACCAGCAAATGCGCCTGGATCTCTCTTAAAAGAAGTCTTGAAGCGGTCAACCCAAGCTGGGCCTTCAGCAGAGGCAGTAATATCACCCGCTACAGAAGTGATGCGAGCCAATTTAGAAGCTTCCGCACCTGCAGCGGTTACAAATCCGCCATTATCAAGTCCATCTCCACCTAAGAACATGCCAGTGTATTGCTTATCCTTTAACTGCTTTAAGAATTGTCCGCCTTGAGCGTACATACCACCAAAGAATACGGCTTCAGAGTTGGAAGCCTTGATCTTCGTTACAAGTGTGTTAAATTCCATTTCTTGTGCACTTACAGATTCATGTGCAATTACTTTAAGACCAAGCTCTTCGGCCTTTTTCTTCATCTCGATGGCTAACCCTTTACCATAGTCCGTTGCATCGTCAATTACATATACAGAATTTAAACCTTGGTCCTTAATATATTGAGAAGCAGCTGGTCCCTGGTTGTCATCACGAGCGCAAATACGGTGGAAGGTCTTCCAACCATTCTGGCTGAGTTGCGGATTGGTATTCGATGGCGATACCACTGGCAAGCCTGCGCCTTCATATGTAGTACCCGCAGCAGCCATAACTCCGGAGTTCAAGTGTCCTACAAGAGCAAGGACATCCTGATCGGTTACAAGCGCCTTCGCATTGGTTGTACCTGTAGCTGGATCACCTTTGTCATCCTTCGGCAATAATTGAAGATCAAAACCCATGGCCTTGAACTTCTCTGCATTATCCTTCAAGGCAAGCTCAGCACCCAACTTAATGTCTTCACCCATCTCCGCATTTTCCCCAGAGAGTGGACTTTGTGTTGCAATCTTGATTACAGCAGAACCGCTGCTAGCCGGTTGATCAGCTGGCTTGTCACCACTTCCTCCTGTTGGTGTGGATCCGCCGCCTCCGCAAGCGCTAAGCAACATACCTAGCGAAAGAACAAGAGACGCTGCTAAAAATGATGGTTTTCTCATCTTTCTACTTACCCCCTTGAATATTTTCTGATTTGGTTAAATAATTTCTATAGCCTTATTTTATAAGTTATTTGAATTTTTGCAAGAGCAAAAAACAGATTTTTATAAATAATTTTTTTTCTAACCCTATTGTGTTGCAATTATCTTGGAACCGTTACCATCTATGATATATCGCATATCTTACAGTTTATTTACTTTTCTGAACATATTAAAACTATTTGTTTAACAAAGTAAATTTAGACGTTAGTATAAAAACACCCCCTCTCTATACAACCAAGTATAAAGGGGAGTGTTAAAATATTCTTTCGACTTGTTAGATAATCTATCAATCATTTAAAGAGGCTTCGAAGGATAAATCACTTTGTTTTTCTTTATCGAGAACACCCCTTGTGCAGTCAAGCGAAGATCAGGCAAATGTGTTGCTGATAAAAAAAACATCGTGTAGAAAGGGTCAATATGCTGGTATCCTCTTTCCCGTAGTAGGTGGACAAGCCGAGTCGTTTCCTCAATCAGCTCCTCCATGCTAAGTCGACTCATCTTCCCTCCTAAAGGCAAGTCCAAGTGAAATAAATTTTGTCCATTCTCTTTAAGCAGGATTCCACCCCCCCGGTCAAGAAGCTCATTCACCGCTTGGATCATGCTGTCTTTGCATTGTCCTATGACCAGCATATCCTGCGAAGCTGTAATGGTTGCTGCAAAAGCATCTAACCGATTGGCAAAGCCCTTCAAAAGCCCGGTTGTGATCCACTTACCCTCCTGATCAATCAAGATGGCATAACAGAGGTCTGCTTGATTCCCCAGGTCTGGATGGCCTTCCCTGATGATCACGGCATTCAGCAGCTCCAGGATAGGCAAGGATTCCATATGAAGATCATCTAACCATTCTTTTTTCATTCTCCACTTCTTGTCCATAGGCAGAAAGTGAAGCTTCTCCCAGTCGACCGAAGGTAAGCTGGCGAGCAATTTGCCATCCGCTGCAACCAGTCTTCCCTCAGCCATAACCTTTAAAGGCTTAGGTTGTTGAAGCTCCTTCAGAAACAGAATATCTGCTAGGCGTCCGGGAGCAATTCCCCCGATCTCTTGATCCAGTCCATAGTAGACCGCTGGATTTAAGGTGGCCATGCGATAAGCTGCCGGAGCCGGCACCCCATTTTCGATAGCCAATTGGACCAGGTAGTCTACGCATCCATGCTGATGAAAGGGCGGCATCGAGCCATCCGTTGTCATCATGAGTCTAGAGGCGGCTTCGAAGTTAAATCCACTCTCCCTTAACTCCCTAACGAGATGCGGAATATCCGGTCGGATTGAAGAATGCCTCAGCGTTGCATACATTCCCAATCTCAGCCTTCGTATGACTTCCTCCCCCTTGATCGACTCATGACAAGCGGTCACGCCAAGGGCAGCCATCACATTCAGCGTTTCTGAAGAAGCGCCCGGATTATGTCCTTCAATTCTTTTTCCTTGGTTTCTTGCTTCTACAATTCCGCCAATCATAGCCGGGTCACCCTCAATTAACTGCGTCCAAGATGTTAGCTCACCCGCTTGAATGACTCTATCGTGACGCAGTAGTTCGATCAAACGCTCAGTCGTAAACTTAGCCACCATTTCCGGCTGAGTACTTTGGGGATCCAATCGTGCCCACCAGTAATTTTTGATCGGCAAGCTGGCGCAATAATCCAATAGGTATTGAAATTCTTCAGCTCCCATATTCAGATAGTAAATAAGATTGTCGTTAATCATGGTGGTTGTTCCTAGACTTAATGAGAAAGCTGAAAAAGATTCGATATTCGCTAATTGGAAAGGATGGGCATGCGGCTCAATATAACCAGGAACCAATGTATGCCCAGAGGCGTCCATCACCATGGTTCCGGAATCAGTCAAAGGTTGTTTTTGCCCTACATAAGCGATTCGATCCTGAAATAACACCACATCCGCTTCTTCTACTTCTCCCGTATAGACATTTAATACTTTACCGTTACGAATCCAAGTCGTGGCTGGCAGCAATCCGCGCGAAACGCCAATCAGTCCTTTTACTTTTGCCTCGTCCATTGGGCGAATGGGCTTCATCATACCGGTCCCCCTTTATTTATTTCATTTCTATATTGTACCATATTTTGAAATTTTCCGTCATCCTCCATCGTTTGTATGCTTTTTCTAAGTCAACAAAAACTAGAGAGAACCTTAAAAATAGGGAGGGTCTATACGATGAAGAAAAATGTAGGGACTGTAGATGCCTTAATTCGTCTTAGTCTTGGCTTCCTAGCCTTCGGGTTGGGAGTTTCTCGCATGTCACGAAGAGGGGGAGGAGGATTGTTCCTTACCTTTATGGGAGCGCAAAAAATTGCGGAAGGCATCACCCGTTTCTGCCCGCTCTCAGCCATGATGGGATGGAGTACCCGAGACGGGCTGGGTAGGGAAAGAAAAATGCCGCCTTCAACCAATTACTTTGCTCGCAGAAAAGTAGAATCCCCCTCTCCTGTTCCGCCGCAAGCGCAAGCAGAACAAGAAAGGGGGACTATGCATGAATAGCGCCAGAGTATTAGAACTGGCT
>JBEQAI010000033.1:0-16367 GCA_041640415.1 Ammoniphilus sp.
TGGATCTTGTAGCGAAAAGCAAACAGGTGATTTTAGATAATCAGGATGCAAGCGGGGCTTTTGTGGCTTCGCCGTCTTTTGAGCATTATCGATATAGCTGGCTGCGCGACGGAACATACATCGCCTACAGCCTTGATTGCGTAGGAGAGCGTGTAGGAGCAGAACGGTTTTATAGATGGACGGTTGAGACCATTGAAAAGTATAGGGAAAAGGCTCAATCCGTCATTGATCGTACGCGCAAAGGCGAAAGGATTCCTCAGTCTGAGCTCCTTCACACGCGTTATACCTCAGCTGGGGAGGAAGTGCAAGGGGAATGGGGCACGTACCAGCTAGATGGATATGGGACGTGGTTATGGGGATTAAGTGAACATTTTAGACTTTATCAGCGAGAAGATCTAATTACCTACTGTAAACCGACCTACACCCTGATTGCAGAGTATCTCCTTCCGTTATGGAAGATTCCCAACTTCGACTGCTGGGAAGAGTTTGGAGATCAGGTTCATCCTGCGACCATAGGTGCCATCTATGGGGGGCTTAAAGGCATCTCGTCATTCGTAGAAGAGCCCCTGCGTCAGGCTATTAACCAAGAACTCGCAGCGATGAAAGAATTTCTACTAACAAAGGGAACGGCGCATGGACATTTTATAAAGTCTATAGGCAATCCAGAGGTGGATGCTTCTCTACTATGGCTGCACGTTCCTTATGGAATCGTTCAAACAGGGGACTCTCTTCTCAAAGAAACAGTTAAAAAAATTGAATCACATCTACTCTATGATCGTGGTCTTCATCGCTATCCTCAAGATGTCTATTATGGCGGTGGTCAATGGATCTTGCTATCTGGTTACCTCGGCTGGCATTACGCTGTTTGCCAAGAAGAAGAGAAAGCAAGGGAGCTGCTTCACTGGATTGAAGATCAGTTCGACGACCAGGGGCGGCTTCCGGAACAGGTTCAGCATCACTTGCTGGCCCCAGAGCACTACGATAGGTGGGTAGAGCAGTCGGGGCAGCCGGCTTGTCCACTTCTCTGGTCTCACGCCATGCACTTGATTTTAACAAGTAAGTTGAATTTAGGTGGAAAAAAGATTAGTGTATAGTGAGATAGGATACCTCCCCATCATGGGAGGGTTTTCCTTTTTAGGGGGGTAAAACGATGTTTGATCCTACAATATACGAAAATCTTAAAGTCGTGCTGGAAGGGGCCGTTTATGACTTAGATGCGGCGGGAGTGGCCCTAGTGACGAATCGAATCGATCGCGTCGATCTAGCCACCATGTCTCGTTTTTATTCCATTCAATTCCGTGAGAAAGACGAAGCGGCAGGACAAGCATTTGCGAAAATCCAATTAGTGGCTCGGATGGATGATTTAGCGGCCGAGATCCTCGAGCAAAATGAAAAATATGCGGGCTGTGGACTAGAGATTGTATTTCAAACTAACATCAAGAACCCTGATCGAGAGTGCCCTGAGATAGAAACGCTGCTTCTCGATATTTGGCAGCATCGGCCAACGATCAAGCAAACTATTTCGTTTACCTATGGGGAAATTGTGGGAAGCTATAAAAACAGCATCTCTGTTCAGTTTGGTAGAAAGATTAATGAAGAACAAATTGAAGATATGGAAACCCTGATTGATCATGTTTTCCATTCCATACAACAGTTAAACCAACTACATATAAAATAAGGGAGATACATGATATGGCTGCTCAAATTGAAGATTTTAAACCCTTTTTACAACAAGCATGGAGTAAACTTGGATTCTCCGAATTTACCGCCATACAACAGAAGGCCATTCCTCTTATCCAAGAAGGGAAGGATGTGATTGCCGAATCGCCAACCGGAACGGGGAAGACGCTGGCTTATCTCCTGCCTTTATTGGAAAAAATTAAACCAGAGGTGAAAAGTCCCCAGGTTGTAATCTTGGCTCCTTCCCGCGAGCTTGTGATGCAAATTCATGAGGTGGTTCAGACCTTTACAGCGGGAAGTGACATTACGGGAGCTTCCTTCATTGGTGGAGCAGATATCAAGCGCCAGCTGGAGAAGTTAAAAAAGCATCCCTTAGTCATCGTAGGAACGCCAGGGCGCATCCGCGAGCTTATTCAAGCGAAAAAGTTAAAAATGCATGAAGTGAAGACGATTGTAGTCGATGAAGCCGATCAAATTTTTCAAACTAACCTGATGGACGCTGTTCAAGATATTGTGAAGACGACTCTCCGTGATCGGCAGCTGCTCTTTTTCTCAGCTACCATCTCAGATCGGGCAGAACAAACCGCAAAGACGATGATGAACGAACCGCAAGTTATGCGTGTCCACCGAACGGAGCTTCCGGAATCTAAGGTAGAGCATCTCTACTTCGTCTGTGAATACCGGGACAAAGTGGATGTATTGCGACGCATTTTGAAAATGGGTGAAGTTAAGGCCATGGCTTTTGTGAAAGATGCTCAGCAATTGGAGGAGCTCGGCTCGAAGCTAAGCTATAAGGGGGTTTCTGTTGGCGTATTGCAAGGAGAGGCCTATAAGACAGACCGGGAAGCTGTCATGCGAAATTTTCGGGCAGGGAAGTATTCACTGCTGCTTACGACTGATTTAGCAGCAAGAGGGTTAGATATACAAAATATAACCCACGTTATTCATTACGATTTTCCAGACGACCCTCAGCAATACATTCATCGTTCAGGCCGTACAGGAAGAATGGGAGCATCAGGAACGGTTGTTTCAATCGTTACTCATCGACAAGAGGCAGCAGTGACTAAAATGAGCAAGGAACTTAACATCCCAATTCAAAAGAAGGCGTTATATATGGGGGATGTTGTCGATCAGAAGCCTGCAGTGCGTAGTCACCGAGGGCAAAATAGAAAATGATTTCTTTCCTCCGTGCGTAGTATAATGGGTACGGAGGAGTTTTTTTATGGTAGAGAAACGTTTAGGACTTCTATATATTTGGAATAAATTATGGGATCATCTAGGAATCACTGCGCTAATTAATGATCGCTTAGGTTCTCAATTGTGGGAGAACTGGACCTATGGAGAGTTTGCCAAGCTGTGCATTCTGCATAGCGTTATGAAATACGAAGACTCCTTTTCTGCTTTTCTTGAGGAATATGGCATTGTTGAGCTGTTAGGCAAAGAGTGGGATTTTGAGGTGGAGCTGATTGAACAACTTCTTCGGCCTCACTGGCCTTTGATTTATAAGCTAGTTGCTGCTTCTATTCAGGGCAAGTCGGATCCCTCGGAGATCACTTGGCATGAATGGTATCGGCTATCATCCAAAAAGAGCCTTGTTATCCATAGCAGGCAGGGGTATCCCTTGAGCATAGGAGGGCCAGAGCAACCTTCCGGGACCTATAGGATCGTTCGTGGGGAAAAGGCGATAGAAAAGGCTCTCTCTCTGTCTAGTTCTTTTATCGGATACAGTTCCGTATTGAAGTCCCAATGGGAAGAACATAAGCAGCTCAGTCAGCCCCTGTATGTTGAATTAACGAGAAAAATAGTAGAGTACATAGAAGAAAAGCATAAGGATGGGCGAACGATCTATGTGTATGAGCGTGAGTTTAACTCCATTCCAACAGATTTAGAACAGAGGCTAGTGGAAATTAGAAGGAGAGCCGCGGAATGGTCATATGTACAGGGACTGTATTGGCTCGATCAGCAATTGAAGAAGTTGGATCCCAAGTGGACTGCATTCCTAAGAAGTGTGAAAATCTGGACCACGCGGACGCAAGGAAGAGCGGTTCTACATTGGGAGATACGAGAGGATCGACGGTATCTTAAACCTGTTTACAAGATGATTTTTACCAATCTTCCTGAAGAGGACTCTCCGGCCCCGAGTTTAATAGAAAGTTTGGAAAGAAGGGAGAGATGGGAGGGGAGCAATTGGCTGAACAAGCTAAAGAACCCTCTTGAAAACGCTGAAAGGCCAGACGCCTATCTAGCGGTTATCAGTTGGGCTCTAGAGCGTTACCTATTATTTAGGATGAGTCAAGCTGGCCTCTCTGAACAGGTAATTTCCGATGATTCGATAGCTCGGATCAGATGGCGGGAACAGGAGATCTACATGCCAGGCCAAGCCAGTCGGATAATGACTAGGATTTTTCCTGACGACTAGCTATGCAGGATATGTTCAATCTGTTTGATGCGCACGCGAACAAGCAGCTCCCTTTGGAATAAGGAAATCAGTTCTTCATTTTGAAGGGTTTTGAACTGATCCATATGTATATTTTTTAATTCGCTTTCCAAGGCAGGAATGCTGTTAATGTGCAGAATTTCCTCCATCGTCATGACTAACAATCCCCTTTTGCACGTTGATATGAATGTTATGTATTTACCCAAACTACTTCTACATTTCAATTGGTTTTCCTTCTGGTAATTCCTGATAAGGGAAGGGCATCTCTACGCTTAGAGATGCCCTTTTGCCGTCTCGGTTTTTTCTTGCAGCATAGACCAGACCTTCGCGGTTAGGGCTGTCACTAGGATCGCTAACAGAATTCGGATTAGCAGCAAGGGGAGCACGTTAATCCCAAGGGGAACAAAAATTAAGGTATCTTCAATGACCGCATGACAGATGACGAGAAAGATAGAAACAAGATATAAGTCCTTTTTAGAAAGATTATCTTCTTTCGCTGCTTGGATAATCACCCCTGCCCCGAAGGCAATACCAAATACAATCCCGGCCATCAGTGTTACCCCTGTTTTTTCCGTTGCTCCGATCAAGCGCGTGAAGGGCATGAGTCCTTTTGCTAAGTAAGGAAGAGCTTTAATATCTTTTAGAAGTTGAATTCCGATCATCAGCGGGATGATAATGACAGCCATTTGCAGAATCCCAAGGACGGAAGTCTGTATGCCATGGATAAAGATCTCTCCCCATCCATTTAAAACCTTCTCAGGAGGGGCCACCATGGCATATTGCGCTTTTTCTTGTCCTCCCTGCCACACGAGGTGGATGACCCAGGCGGAGAGGAGGGCAAGCCCCATCCGAATGGCAGCCATAATCCAGCCTTTTACCCCAATTTGCCGAATAATGGCTGTTTCGACAAGGAGTCCGTGAGAAAAGCTTAGCATTACGGAAAGAATAAAAACTTCTTTTACCGTCAGCTCCATAGCGAGCATGGCCCCGATGGCGGCATAAATGTTTAATAAATTTCCAAGGGCGAGTACGATGGCAGCATCCCCGGGTAATCCAATCCATGCCATAATGGGTGCAAAAAGAGCCACCATCCAATCGATGACAGGCGTATACTTAAGAAGGGTAACGATCAGGGAGATCGGAAAAATGATTTTCCCCAGCTTCCAGGTTGTTTCAATCCCGTTCCAAAGCCCCGTTTTCCAGGTGTTCATGGTAATCATGTCGAGCCTTCTTTCTTTTGATTTTATTCATAAAACATCGAGTGGGACATACCTTAGTAATAAAGGGGGGATGTCCATGAAGCAGGTTTATATTATTAGGCGTTCAAGAATGATGATCACCTTATTAGTACTATGTGGACTTATAGGAGGCTATTACGTATTTCAACACTATGGAACATCGGTGGCCACTTCGAGTGAAGCAAGTGGAGTCAAAAAAGAGTTTACTATAATTACGACAGAATTCAAGGCTAAAATGGATGATGGAAAAATGATTGAGGTCTATAGGTGGGATCCAGGCGTTCTTTTTGTCCAAAAAGGAGACCATGTTACGTTGAAGTTTTATGGAGTCCATGGCGCTTTTCACCCCTTTGAAATTAAGGGATTAGGGATCAAGGGTGAAGTGAAGAAGGGGCGCGAAACCGAAGTGTCTTTTATAGCGGATAAAGAAGGGACCTTTGAGATCGTATGTACTTCCCATGCAGAGCATACCACAAACGGGCCGATGGTTGGCTATATTATCGTGGATTAATAATAGAGAGGGTGTCCCAACAAGGGTCACCCTCTTCACGTTGATGCCTCCTCCGTAGCAGGCTGGACAGATCCAGACGCAGAAGGTTGCTCTTCTAAACAAGGCAGGACGAAGTAATGAAAATACAGATAGCCTAGCACTAAAACAGCTCCAGATAAAATAAAAGGCAAGGTATAATCCTTTTGCAAAAGGATATATCCGCTTACGAGTGACATGGCGGTTGCTGCAAGGCTCCTGCCTAAGGATCGCATGCCTGAGAAGATACTTCGTTCATGGTCTGGGGTAGCTTGCATCATCTGGCCTTCAAGCAAATTGGTAAGGGCCGTAAATGCTCCGCTGCGAAACAGAAACAACACAATAAAAACAGACATAGGAAGGATCATGCCTAAGAAAAAGGACGGTACAACCGTAGAAAGGAAAATGATGACAGCTGTTTTTCGAAGGCCCCATCGCTCAAGAATATAGGGAGAAAACAGGGAACTGATAAACAGCACCAGTCCGTTTAAAGTGAGGATAAGTGCAATCTGGTCGTCAGCCATACTGATCCTGTATTTCAAAATAATGTTAAAGAAGGGTGTAAGCAAGGCAAAAGCAGCGCCTAAGAAGATGGAAAAGCCAGTATAGATGAAGACGGAGCGCTGGGGAATCCATCTGCTTGCCTTGGGTTCTCCGCCTTCTCGTTTTCTAGTCTCTTCTTTGGGAAGGAGAAGCCGAAAGATAAATACGAAAAAGATGACACCGCCTGTGAGAAGGAGGGGAATTTGGTAGATGGTGTTGCCGTAGCCTAGATATCGGGGCAACCATCCACCTGCATAAGTACCTAAGCCTACAAATAAGGTGAAAACGGCAAAAACCATGCTATAAGATAGGGTTTCTTGCTGTTTGGATTGGCAGTAGGTGAAGAGAAGAGAAAACTCAGAAGCAATCAGCAAGGCAAGGCCAAAGGAGTATACACCATAGGCAAAATAAAAATGCGGTAAGCTAGACCCCAAGGCTACTCCTGAGCTTCCCGCCGCTATGAGAAGTACTCCCGATAAAAGCGTTCGTTTTCTTCCCCACTGGTCAATAAAATAGCTGATGGAAATAGAGCCAATCCCCATAATCAATGTTCCTAAAGCTGTAATTTTACCGATTTCACTTTCGTTGACGTGAAGAGCTAATAGATGCAGGTTAAAAAGCAGCCCAAAAATGCCCTGACCGATTCCTAAAAACGATTCGCTAAATAGAAATAGGCGGACACTATACGGCAGGGAACCTATTTGTTTGAAATAGAAGAGCAAGGGTCAACCTCCATCACTTGTTTACAAATCGCTTTTTTAACATGAAGCCTAATCCAGGTGTCATGATCGCTCCAAATAAACAGAGTAAGATGCCTAAAAGGCTGCGTTCGGCAATAAAAATGCCAATGCCAGCCAAGAAAGACGCGGATATCAAGGCTAATGTCAGAGAAATTTTTTGCCAGCTGTTCATGTTTTTCACCTCATTTCGCTTTATATCATATCTCAATTTACAAAAAATCACCAGCAAACCTAAGAAAAAGGCTACTGGTGATTCTTCAGGGTTTGCTCAATCTTCTTCCCAATCTCTAAGGCAAGTGCCTCGAGAGAGGTATAATCGGATTCGTCAAAGGCAATTGCTGCCCTGCTGGTTACGGTCACCCTTCCTAGCACCTCTTCACACGAGCTTGTAATAGGAATCTGTAAGATGGCTTTTCTGGCAATGGATTCGGGTACAAAGTCGCCTGATGAGGCTTTCATGACATATTCATTGGAACTGTCTAGAAGGTAGAGGCCGACCCATTCGAAATGTGCCACTTGCGTGTTCAATCTATGTACAATGTTGTGGTAGGTGGTATGGTCGAGCTCCGTAACCTGATGGACAGCCGCTATCAACTCCAGTGTTACGATATCGGCGGCCATAGACATGGGTGAAAACTCCTCCGTTCATTCCTTTTTTCATATCTCTGATTTTATCAGATAAGAGCGTAAAAAGATCGTAGTAAGTTCAGGAAACACAGGAAACACGGAGTAGCGATCTCCGTACAATAAAATAAGATGCAGATAGGAATAATAGGGTAAAGTGGAACCATCCAGCTAGGAGGAATCCTGACATGGAAACCGTATTAAAAAATATGTTCCTGGCTCTATCGAAAAATCAGGCATTGAATCGTATGGCCAAAAAGTGGGGATTAAAGTTTGGGGCACATCGTGTTGTGGCTGGCGAGACCATCGAGGAAGCCATTGTAAAAGTCAAAGAATTAAACCGTCACGGACTGCTCTGTACGTTAGATCATCTAGGAGAATTTGTTTTTCAAGAGCACGAAGCAAATGAAGCTGCCGACTATTGTATCAAAACCCTCGAAGCTATTGACGCAGCAGGAGTGAATTGCAATCTATCGCTCAAGATGACCCAGCTTGGCCTCGATATCAGCAAGGAATTATGTATGGCCAATATGAAGCGAATCTTGGAAACCGCAGAGAAGTATGGTAACTTTGTAAGGATTGATATGGAAGATTATGCACACAATGAGATCACTCTAGAGATCCTAAGTGAGCTAAGAACAAGATTTCAGAATGTAGGAACCGTCATTCAAGCTTACTTGTATAAAAGTGAAGAAGATGTAAGGAAACTAGGCAAACAACATATCAATCTGCGATTGGTCAAAGGAGCCTATAAGGAACCTGAAGACGTCGCTTTTCCTGATAAAGGGGATGTGGATGAAAACTTCAAAAAGCTTATTGGCCTTCATTTAGAAAGTGGTTCATATACGGCTGTGGCGACCCACGATGACGCCATTATCGATTATACCAAGCAGTTAGCAAGAGAAAAAGGGTATTCGCCTAAGCAGTTTGAATTTCAGATGTTATATGGGATCCGTACGGCTACCCAGCTGGAGCTTGTTAAAGAAGGCTACGGGATGAGAGTATATGTCCCATACGGAAACGATTGGTATGGTTACTTCATGAGACGTCTGGCGGAGCGTCCGGCCAACGTAGCTTTTGTTTTGAAGGGGTTATTCAGAAAGTAACGGACGGTTCCAACAGCTTAGCTGTTGGGATCTTTTTTTCAACTACATTTGGTTTAAAGGAATGGTAGAGGATGGACATGAAGTTAGGACAAGTCATCATGGTGACGATTAAGCGGCTAGGGATTAATGGAGAAGGGGTAGGCTATTTCAAGAAGAAAGTCGTTTTCATCGATGGAGCACTTCCGGGGGAGGTCGTGGTTGCGGAAATAAAAAGGATTGAGAAAAACCTAGCCTATGCGGACTTAATTCGGGTAAAGGAAAAGTCTCCTCACCGAATGAAGCCTGCTTGTCCCGTATACAAAGAATGCGGCGGGTGCCAGCTGCAGCATATGAGCTACGAGGGGCAGCTGGAATCTAAAAGGGAGTTGGTGGTGGAAGCCTTTAGCCGTTATCTCAAGGATACTAAGCAGCCCACCATTCGCCATACCATCGGCATGGAGCATCCATGGAGCTACCGCAATAAAGCGCAGCTGCAGGTGGGTTACGCTAATGGGAAAATAGTGACCGGACTCTATGCTGCAGGTACTCATCAGCTTATCGATATTTCGGATTGTCCCATCCAGCATCCGAAGACCAACGAAATGGTTCGAACTACAAGAGAAGTATTAGATCAATTGGGCATTCCCACTTATAATGAACGCAAGCGCAGCGGTGTCATCCGTACGGTTGTGGCTCGGGTAGGCTTCGAAACCGAAGGAGCGCAGCTCACCCTTGTGACAGCGGTGAAAGAAATACCGAAGGTCAAGGAATTGGTCCAAGAGCTTCGTCACCGGATGCCTTTTTTACAGAGCATTATGCAAAACATTAATGATAAAAAAACGTCTCTCATATTTGGAGACCAAACCCACTTGTTATGGGGATCGGGGACGATCGATGAACGATTAGGAGAAGTGAAGTTTTCCTTGTCACCGAGAGCCTTTTTTCAGTTGAACCCGGAGCAAACAATCAAACTCTACAACGCGGTAAAAGAAGCCTCTGCTTTAACGGGGAAAGAATTAGTGGTCGATGCTTACTGTGGGGTAGGAACCATAGGACTGTGGCTAGCTCCCGATTCAAAGGAAGTAAGGGGAATCGAAGTCATTCCTGAAGCAGTAGAAGATGCGAACCGCAATGCCCAGCAGAGTGGGATTCCCAATGCTTACTTTTATAAGGGCAAAGCGGAAGAGCTGCTGCCGCAGTGGGTAAAGCAGGGATTAAAGCCAGATGTGGTCGTGGTTGATCCGCCGAGAACGGGGTGCGACGAGCAACTTCTAAAAACACTTCTGTCCGTAAAGCCGAAGCGACTCGTCTACGTCTCTTGCAATCCGTCAACTTTGGCAAAAGACTGCAATCTATTAGCCAAACAGTATGAGATCCAGTGGGTGCAGCCTGTAGACATGTTCCCGCAAACGGCTCATGTGGAGTCGGTTACCTTGATGACATTAAAGAATCCTAACTAGTCTCGTGAGGAGTATGGGGGACCATGCTCCTTTTAGAGTTAGGCGGTAACAACAAGAGAGTTACGGTATAGGTATAAACTGGTTTTTGGAGATATACTAATAGGGATATTATATAGGACAAAAAAGGAGATCCAATGACAAATAAAACAGGATGGAACTTTGATAACAGCTATGCCCGGCTGCCGCAGAAGTTTTTTTCGAGCCAGAATCCAACTCCAGTTCGCTCACCCCAACTCATCATATTCAATCATTCGTTGGCATCGTCTCTTGGGCTAAGCGGAGAGACATTAGAAACAGAAGAGGGTGTAGCCGTATTCGCAGGCAATCGGGTACCTGAAGGCTCTATGCCGCTAGCCCAGGCTTATGCTGGGCATCAGTTTGGGCATTTTACCATGTTAGGGGACGGACGAGCGATCCTTCTTGGTGAACAGATCACCCCAACGGGTGAACGCTTTGATATTCAGTTGAAAGGCCCAGGAAGAACCCCTTATTCTCGTGGGGGTGATGGTCGGGCAGCGGTGGGACCCATGTTGCGAGAATATATTATCAGCGAAGCCATGCACGCGCTTGGAATTCCGACCACTCGTAGTCTAGCAGTGGTGTCAACTGGTGAAACCGTTTATCGTGAAACGGAGCTCCCCGGTGCGATTCTAACTCGTGTTGCGGCTAGTCACCTGCGTGTCGGAACATTTCAATACGCCGCTAATTGGGGGACTGTCGAGGAACTCCGTACCCTGGCTGATTATGCGATTCAACGCCACTATCCAGGCATTCCCCAAGGGGAAAATCGATACTTGGCCTTTCTTGAGGAAGTCATTAAGCGTCAGGCTGCGTTGATAGCCAAGTGGCAATTGGTTGGCTTTATTCATGGCGTCATGAACACGGACAACATGACGATAAGTGGCGAAACCATTGATTATGGTCCTTGTGCCTTCATGGATGCGTATGACCCTGCAACCGTGTTCAGCTCGATTGATCGGCAAGGTCGCTATGCTTATGGCAATCAGCCGCCCATTGGCGGATGGAACCTGGCCAGATTAGCTGAATCCCTGTTGCCGTTATTGCACGAAAACGAGGAGAAGGCTGTGGAACTGGCCCAAGATAAGATTTCTGGATATCCGAAGTGGTTTCATGTTCATTGGCTTAAAGGCATGAGAGCCAAGCTTGGGATATTTAACGAAGAGGAAAAAGACGAATCCCTGATAGAAGAACTTCTCACTATGATGCATACGCATCGTGCCGACTTTACAAATACGTTCCGTTCATTAACCATGGAAAAGCCAGAGGATACGGCTCTTTCTGGCACCTCCGCCTTTTCAGCGTGGTATGAGGCGTGGCAGGAGCGACAAGGCCGACAGCCTGAATCGAAGGACTCTTCCCTGGAGTTAATGCGAAGGTCAAATCCCGCGGTCATCCCTCGAAATCATAAGGTAGAAGAGGCCTTAGAAGCAGCAGGGGAACGAGAAGACTTCAGTGTGATGGAGCGGTTGCTAAAAGCTGTGTCTAACCCTTACGGTTATTTGCCCGAACAAGCTGAATATTGCACGCTGCCGGATCCATCAGGCCACCCTTATCGAACGTTTTGCGGTACATAGGTATAAAAGATGGTCCTGTAGGCCACACTAGTAATCCTAACTCGTAAAGTTTCTCCTCCACAACTATCCTCAGCTAGCCGCTGAGGAATTTTTTTGCAAATAAAAAGTATGGGCTCCGCTTTAAACGGCCCATACTTTAAACTACACCTTAAATTGTCCGACTAGCTTCTGAAGATCTTGAGCAATTACTGTCATGGATTGGGTGGAAGATACAATCTCATCCATGAGCTTGTGCGATTCTTCGGCAACATCGTGTACTTTGCTCGTTTCATCTGTTGCAGACTCCGCGACATTAACAATGGTTTGAATGGAGTGAAGCACATCTTCCGTCCCTGCAACCATCTGTTCCGTAGCTGCAGAAACTTCGGTAATTTGCTTTGTGACGACTTCGATCGCCTCATGGATCTGCTGGAAGGAATCACTGGCTTGTTTGGCAGCGGTCAATCCTTCTTGAACTTCCGTTGTTCCCTTGACCATAAAATCAGCTACTTTAGCTGTTTCAGCTTGAATTTCCTTGATCATTTCGGAGATCTGCTGCGCGGCTTGGGCAGATTCGGAGGCTAGCTTGCGAACTTCGTCAGCCACAACGGCAAAACCACGACCGTGCTCTGCGGCTCTTGCGGCTTCAATCGCTGCATTAAGAGAGAGCAGGTTGGTCTGATTGGCAATGCCTGTGATTACTTCAACGATCTTACCGATGGATTGAGAGCGTTCTCCTAGCTTACGCATGAGATCTGCCGATTGGATTACGGTAGAGGTAACGGTTTCAATACGTTCCATTGATCGGCCGATGGTTTGGTTCCCTTCTTGAGCCAGTTGGGTAGCATATTTGGCGGTTGCTGCAACTTCTTGGCTGTTTGCGGAGATTTGCTGTACGCCAGCTGACATTTGGTTCATGGAGACGGAGGTTTCTGTAATACTTTGAACTTGGGTATCGGCTCCGGCCGCAATCTGTTTGACCGCTGTTGCGATCTGGACGCTTGCTTGGCTTGTATGGAGGGCTCTTTGGGTAAGTTCACTGGACGTCTCGGTTACGAGCTTTGAACGTTGAAGAACTTCTTGAATGATGCTACGAATACTATCAAGCATCGAATTGAATTCAGCAGCTAATTGTCCGACTTCATCTTTCGTGTTTATATTTAAGCGCTGAGTCAAGTCCCCACCAGCCTGTGCCATTTCTTGAAGACGGCCTTTAATCTGATTGATCGGTCCTACGATCATGCGGCTGACCATCGTGCCAAACAGAATAGCGAGAAGAATGCCCCCAAGTACCATGGCAATCGTCATGGTTTGCGATTGGTAGTACTCTTGCTCGGCTTGGGTATATAACTCTTGAGATTTTCGGCTCTGGATTTCTACTAGTGCATTAATCGTGTCCTCTAACGCTTTTTTCTGTGTGGAAGAACCATTTAATCTCATGACTAACGCGTTCGGATCATCGCCTACGGCTATTTCAATGGACTGCAGCGTATTGGATTCGTAGGCCACTATAAGCGTTTTAAGACTGCTAAGGAGGTTTTCTTCTTCTTTTGTAAGGCTTAGCTGGCTATAGGCTTCAATGCTTTCTTTAGCAACCTCAAGATTGGCTCCAATGGACTCTCGCAGAGATTCCGCCGTTTTGCGGATGGTTGTGGCATTCATCAGGATGAGGGTGTTTTCTGAAATTGCTTTACTTACTGCTAGGAGGTGAACCACGGGGGTAAACCTTTCTTCATACATGGATCGAAGCTGGGAGTTTAGGAGAGATAATTGCTTAAGCCCGAGATACCCAACGCTTCCCATAATAAAACAGATTAAACTAAAAACGATAAATAATTTGCGAGAGATACGTAAATTATACAGCCAACTCATCTCTTAACCTCCGGTTTTCATAGATTATTCATGGGGAATCCAAGCGATGGACATATCGCCAATTTGGTCGATATTGATAGGAATACTAAATTCGTAAGCCATTTGATAGAAGCTTGATTCTTCTGTCATGAGGGTTGGAGGAGTGATATCAATAGAAAAGCCTCTTTGGAAAATATGGGAAGAGAAGTTGCCTGCTATCATGTTTCCAAGCTCTCCGGTAAAAGATTCGAGCATGGCCCCTTCTAATGGCATTCCAAACAGATTTTGCCCGAGCTGGCCAAACGTCTGGGAGGTCCCTTTAACTAGCAGGTTGCCTCGTATATCTCCAGTAATGCCTACTAGTACTCCCCATTCTGACGACGGACGAGATGGGAAAGAAGATACAGGGGGGTGCAGTGATAATGGGAAAGGAATAACGGCCGGGACCACTTGGATGAGGGTATTGGCAATTTCGGCATGTTTTCCAGCGATAGTCATAGCAGCTCACTCTTTTCTCTGAAATTTAAGAAATAAAAAACTATTCTTATAAAGAATAGCCGCCAGCACAAGTTTCCAATTGTGGCTTATCGGCAACCTGGCAATCATAGCTTCTAGAGCCTTAGATCCATGGCTTTGCGTCCCTATCTTTCAATTAGGTTTGCCTTGGTCGAATTTTGTAAAAATAGCAAGATAAGTAGTTATATTTTACCTATATTATACGGAAAATTCAATAAGATAATGAAAAGACTATACCAAAAGAACTACGTCCTTTGATATAGTCTCGGTAAAACTAATGTCTCACACGTCTTGCGAAATTGATTCCTCTTTTTTTAATTTCTTTTTTGAGTTGGGGAATCATTCGAATACCGGCTTTCATTTGGGATTGACAAAGGGGACATTCAGGAGAATTTTCTAAAGAGAAATTTTTTCTCATCCATCCTTTGCATTCCTGGGATTCGCAATTCCATACTTCAGTTGGTATCGCATCGGGTTCTGAAGTGGGGGCTGGTATCGTCTCGGTTACCGATGGCTGCTGAGTATGTTCCGGCATGAAAGATTCACCCTCCCTAATATTAAAATAAAAAGGAACACCCATATTATCTCCGTTCTTGACGAATTCATAATTGAACAATGCTTGAACAATGTTAAACTAATCTTTAATAAGTACCGGTATCCTGTTAAAATATAGCTAACACGTTATAGAGAAAAGATAGGAGAGAGTTTTGTTGTTAAAGCAAGTAAGGCAATGGTTGTTTCCCAAAAGTCCGGGGCAAGCAAAAATAAAATCAGAGCAAGATATATTGGCTAAGCTAGCTGATGTTCTTCCTTCTAATATAAAGAACGAGGATGTCGTCTTTTTTTGTATCGGAACAAACCAAATTAGCGGTGATTGCTTTGGCCCCTTGATCGGTTCTTACCTGAAGAGTAACGGATATACGAATGTAATGGGTACCATCCAAGATCCTATCGATGCCAAGAATATTCATGAGCGTATACAGGAAATCCCAAAGGGCAAAATTGTCATTGCGATCGACGCCGCACTGGGGACGTTTTCTTTTGTTGAAACCTTTTCTATTTTCTCAGGTGAGCTTCATCCCGGGTCAGGAATCGGGAAAAACCTCCCTTCTGTTGGCGATATAGGGATTGTTGCCGTGGTGAACCTTAAAGATTGGAAAAGTGACAGTCTTGTTCTTACGCAAACCTCTCTTTCAACGGTCATCCCAATGGTGATTACTTTATCCTCAGCGCTCATGAAGCATCTTCCTTGTGCAAGTGGAAAGACCGTGAACTTATTTGAAGAAGATATGGAAGTAAGGGCTTATTTAAAAAGGTTAAAAGGAGAGTATTACTCTCCCTTGTTCAACTAGCCGAATTTCCGAAACATGATTAAGCTTTGGAAGTCATATGATATATGACCGGCCAAAGCTTTTTCTGTCGTTATAGCTGTAGGATAGTGTCTTATTTCCAGGGCAATTGTCGATGAAAGTCGGAAATCATACTATCCACATTTTTCTGTGGATAACTTGTGGATAATGAATAGACTAGCTGTTCATGTTCAGGACATTCACTTATAATGGGATTAATATCGGATGGGCAGGAAGAGGGGGAATTGTGAAAAGAGCAGTTGTCGTTGCGAGTATTACCTTAGGAATGCTTTTAGCCGCTTTAGATCAAATGATAATGAGTACTGCTATGCCTGAGGTGCAAAAAATATTAGGCGATGCAGAGCTGTATAGCTGGGTGTTTTCTGCGTATATGTTGTCAAGCACCATTACAGTACCTATATACGGTAAATTAGCCGATCGTTATGGTAGAAAAAAAGTGTATCTAGTCGCTTTAGGACTGTTTCTCATCGGATCTGCTTTATGTGCGATGTCAGCCACGATGTGGCAGCTTGTCCTATTTCGAGTGATTCAAGGACTAGGAGCTGGTGGAGTGTTGCCGCTTACGGTGACCATTGCAGGGGATCTGTATGATATAAAGAATCGCGGAAAGATCCAAGGCTTGTTCAGCAGTATGTGGGCGATTGCAGGGATAAGCGGACCCTTGCTTGGAGGGTGGATTATTGAAAACTTTCATTGGAGTTGGATATTCTGGATTAACATTCC
>JBEQAI010000034.1:0-1286 GCA_041640415.1 Ammoniphilus sp.
CCTCTCTGCCACAGAATAATGGAGAGTTACCCAAGAGGCCGAAGGGGACGGTTTGCTAAACCGTTAGAGTGGGCAACTGCTGCGAGGGTTCGAATCCCTCACTCTCCGCCATCCTTAAGCTCCTGTAGCTCAGTCGGCAGAGCGCATCCATGGTAAGGATGAGGTCGCAGGTTCGATTCCTGTCGGGAGCACCATGGAATCGGATTGATAGTTATTAAGTAAAACGGCGGTGTAGCTCAGCTGGCTAGAGCGTTCGGTTCATACCCGAAAGGTCGGGGGTTCGATTCCCTCCGCCGCTACCATATAGGGGCATAGTTTAACGGTAGAACTGAGGTCTCCAAAACCTCCAGCGTGGGTTCGATTCCTACTGCCCCTGCCATACATATATGAAAAGATAAAACCGCCTAGGCGGTTTTTTTTTGTATCTCTAAGCTTCAAGATAGGGTGGGTGCTCACGAAAACCTCAGGCCTGGAGGGCTTGCCCTCCAGGCCACCGTCTCCAATGAAAATTTCCTGCTTGGGCTTTTCTCTCTATGGGGATTTTCATATAAAACTCAGCAACTTGCTTCCAAACCGGTAATGATTCCAAGAAGTTGGAGTACCTGAGGTACCGCAAGCCCGCGGTTCGTGCCCTGAACCTGGGGGATCGCCCGAATGAGGTACCGCAAGCCTGCTGTTCGTGCCCTGAACCTGGCGGATCACTCGGATGAGGTACCGCAAGCCCGTGAATCGTGCCCTGAACCTGGCGGATGGCTCGGATGAGGTACCGCAAGCCCGCTGTTCGTGCCCTGAACCTGGCGGATGGCTCGGATGAGGTACCGCAAGCCTGCGGTTCGTGCCCTGAACCTGGCGGATGGCTCGGATGAGGTACCGCCAGGTTCAAGTTTTTTTCAAGGTTTTGGGTAATTTTAGCCTAGTTTTTTTATGAGTCCTATCTAAACTTTCGTTTAGAGCCTTCAATATGAAGCTGATTTTTAAGTAATTACGCTTTTTTAGTTTCCTGACCGATTTTCAGATCCAATCACTTGCGTTCGGCTCCGGATACTCACGAAAACAAGTAAATTGCTCCCATACCGGTAATGATTCCAAGGTCTCGCAAAGTTTTTCGAATTTTTGTGTGATTATAGTCTGGTTTTTAGAAATGTAGTCTAAACTTTGGTTTAGAACAGCCCATTATAAGCTGATTTTTTAGGTAATTCGGCTTTTATTTTTCATCATGGCCTGGTTCGGATCCGTATGCCTACTGTTCTGGCTCGGATGCTCACGAATTTTCTGATATGCTCACG
>JBEQAI010000034.1:1386-16306 GCA_041640415.1 Ammoniphilus sp.
ATGCTCACGAAGAAATGCCGTTTGCTCACGTACCTGGTAGAATTCCAAATAATTTATGCCATTTGATTACTAAATCAAGAAGCTTGCTTCCAAACCGATAATGATTTCAATTAGGTGGAGCACTGGCTAAATCTTCTTTTATATGGTTTTGGTTCTGTTTTTTATATCTACAATTAAATGAATAGGAAAAGGCTTTGAAAGCAAAATTTTAATTCTTATTTTTTTATTACTCATCCCCTCTCAATGACTATTTTGTTAAGATCACTAGGATCATACCTAGATGCTCATTTACCCGGTGATTTCAGATTATTACCCTTTAATAATTCGGAAATCGTACATATTGCTCCCAATCCGATAATGATTCTAAAAAGTATTCGCTCCGTTTCTTTTTGGATAATTATAGATGCTCTCCTACTCTAGATCCATTTACTTATTTCTTCCTTTTATCATGCATTTAGACTTCAACAGGGGATGGAGTCGTGATAAGATAATGAAATGAAAGAAATGGATAAGGTTTGCAAAAAAGGATGTGGCTTGATTTGAAGAAGTGGTGGAAGAAAATCTCTGATGCATTCGGTTCGAATAATGAAGAACCTGATATAGAAACAGCGCATGAGAAAGAACCGATAGCCGATCGTTACAGACCAGATGTTCAGGTCAGAACGAGGACGATCTATCCGAAGGGGACTTCAGGTACTTCTCCGTTTCGTTTTCCGATGATTCCGGATGAAGTGAGATCAAAGGAGACAAGAGTGGCCCCAGCCCAAGCTCCTTCACCTTCTAGACCTAGACCGGCACAGTCAGCGCCTGAATCACCTAGACGGCAGGCTGATCGTAGGCCAGTTCAACACCAACAGAAGAAAGTTACAGAGCCTAGGCCTGCTCCTGCTCCAGCTCCTGTGAAAGAGAAGTTATCCTTCAAGCCAACGGTGATCGTTTCTCCAATCTATGGCACGATGAAAACAGAGCAGAGCACTTCAAGGGCAATGGATGGCTTTATTCATACAGGCAGAAGGGAGATGCCAGTAGAAACAACTCAAGCTTCTGATCCTCCACCATTAAAGACAAGTAATGAGACCGTAGTTCAGCCTTTGCCAGTTACAAACAAAGTAGAAGAACCACAAGTAGAACCGGTACAGAAAGTTGCCGAAGGAGAGGAAGAGGTAAGGCTAAATGTTACTTTAGAAGTAGAGAAAGAAGCCCCAATTCCTACTCCTATTCCTACTAATACGATCAGCCAAACGAAACTCCCTGTAGTGGTTACGGTCCCACCGGCACCAGCTCAACCTGTTCCGATCCCTAGGGAGGAGGAAACAATCTTTGAATCTCCCGGGATTGAACAGCCTGCGATCTCTCAGGCTGTTCCTCAGGCTTTAACTTACTTTAAACAAAATCAAGAAGTGCCAGCAGTGGCTCATCAACCGACTGCGCCAACTACTTTCTATTCATCTACAGGGGCAAGACCGGTTCCAACTGTAGCAAGGATCACGGAAACCTATCAGCTGCCTCATTATCATCTTTTGCGAAAAGAGCCTCCTCAGATGGGAGACGATGATGCGTTTACGGATGAGCAAATCGAAAAGCTGACGATTGCTTTGGAGAATTTCCACGTTAGTGCGGATGTGATTGGGGTGGTGAAGGGGCCAACGGTTACTCGCTATGAATTACAGCCTGCACCAGGGGTGAAGGTTAATAAGTTCACGAACCTGATTGATGATATTAAGCTGGCTTTGGCGGCTAAAGATATTCGTATGGAAGCCCCGATACCGGGGCGTTCTGCCATTGGGATTGAAGTTCCTAATGAAAAGGCAACTCCTGTTTTTATTCGTTCGATACTCGAATCCGAGGAGTTTAGATCGAATCCTTCACCCTTAGCGGTCGCTTTAGGTAAGGATATTGGCGGGATGCCGATCGTAGGAGATCTGAAAAAAATGCCGCACGGATTAATCGCAGGGTCAACGGGATCCGGTAAAAGTGTGTGCATCAATTCTATTCTCGTTAGTCTAATGTATAAGGCCAAGCCTTCAGAGGTAAAGCTGATTCTGATTGATCCTAAAGTGGTTGAGTTAGCTCCTTATAATCATATTCCACATCTCCTAACACCTGTTGTAACAGATCCCAAGCAAGCGACAGCGGCTCTTCGATGGGCGGTGGAGGAAATGGATGGACGATATGAAAAGTTTGCTGATAAAGGAGCACGAGATATCGAGCGATATAATCAACTGGCACAGCAGGAGGGTTTAGAGAAGCTTCCTTATATCGTTATTATTATTGATGAGTTAGCCGATCTCATGATGGTAGCGCCAGGAGATGTTGAAGAGGCGATCTGTCGAATTGCCCAGAAGGCAAGGGCGTGTGGGATTCACTTGCTGGTTGCTACTCAGCGACCTTCCGTTGATGTTATTACCGGACTGATTAAGGCCAACATCCCCTCCAGAATTGCCTTTGCTGTATCCTCAGGAGCGGACTCTCGAACAATTTTGGATATGGGCGGCGCAGAAAGATTACTTGGGAAGGGCGACATGCTCTATTACCCAAGTGGTATGGCTAAGCCGGTTCGATTGCAAGGGAACTTTGTATCCGATGAAGAGATTGAATCCATTGTAGATCATGTTAAAAAGCAGCAGAAGGTACAATATGTCTTTGATAAAGAAGAGCTGTCAAGGGCTGTACAGTCCAGTTCGGACAATGAAGACGAGTTATTTGAAGAGGCGCTCTTGTTTGTTGTCGAACAAGGGAATGCTTCAGCTTCTTCTTTACAGCGAAGGTTCCGCATTGGATATAACCGAGCTGCACGGCTAATCGATATGATGGAAGCCGAAGGATTTATTTCTGGACAGTCTGGAAGCAAGGCCAGGGTAGTTTTGATCACAGAAGAAGATTACCGAAACATGTTTGGTTAAGGTATGATCCGGACTTTCGTCCCTAGCGGGATGTGGCGAAAAAGCCATTCGACATCCTCGTTTATCATACGGATACAGCCTTGACTAGCATAACGGCCGATGGAATTCGGGTCATTGGTACCATGAATCCCATACTTATATCCATCGGTACCGGGAACGCTCATACCAAGCCAGCGCGTGCCGATGGGATTATTAGGATCTCCCCCTGGTATATTCTTAGGAATATACCAGGGATTTTTTACTTTCCGGATAATCTCAAATTCTCCAATAGGTGTGCTTGTATCCGCCTTCCCAGTAGCGACAGGAAAATAATAAACAGGAGTTTCATTTAACATAACGATCAATTTATTCAATGATTTATCAATAACAATGTAAACGCCTTCTTCTTGGGCGTATGAGGGAGAATACATCAGAATAAACATAGTTAGAACAAGAAAATAAGCTAACCGGCGCAATTTTTTACCACCTCAACATTTGATAAAAGAGCCAAATTATAGTAAAATCTCTAACGAAATATAAAAATTTTTCAAAGGGGGTAAAGTTATGAAGAAAAAGAGTATGTTTTCCATGTTAGTATTAACTCTTGTCTTCGCATTATTTGCAGTTGCTTGTGGCGGAGGAAACCAAGCCCAACCGCAACAGCCTGCGGAACAGCCAGCTGAGCAACCTGCTCAACCAGAAGCACCAAAAGGTGAAACGCCCGATTCCATTATTATCGCTACAGGTGGTACATCTGGTACCTATTATCCACTTGGTGGAGGTATGGCTCAAATCTTTACCGACAAAGCTGGCGTTAATTCTTCTGCCCAAAGTACAGGTGCTTCTGTAGAGAACATGCGTTTAATCAAGGACGGACAAGTTGATCTTGCCTTTACTCAAGGGGACATTGCTGATTATGCTTCCAAAGGTACAGTCATGTTTACTGAAGGCGGCGCAATTGGGAACCTAGCAGCTATCGCATCTCTTTACAACGAGACCGTTCAAATTATCGTAGCAAAAGACAGTGCCATTAAGTCTGTTGAAGACCTTAAGGGCAAGCGCGTTTCTGTAGGGGCTCCTGGCAGCGGTACAGAAGCGAATGCTCAACAAGTTCTTGAAGCTTACGGCCTAACCTTCGACGATCTAGGTAAAGCTGATCGTTTAGCATTTGGAGAGTCTTCCAGCTTTATTCAAGATGGAACACTTGATGCCGCGTTTGTAACAGCCGGTACTCCGACTGCTGCAGTAAATGAATTAGCAGCAACTAAGGGTGTTCGTGTTATCAATATTGATGATGCGCATCTAGCTAAGATCGTTGAAAAGTATCCGTACTATGCTGAGCAAACCATCCCAGCGGGTACGTATCCTGGATTTGATGAAGAAGTAAAAACGGTAGCGGTTAAAGCGCAGTTGGTTGTTCGCGCTGAATTGGATGAAACGCTTGTATACAACATGACGAAGGCTTTATTCGAGAACTTAGAGCAAATGAAAACAGTCCACGCGAAAGCCGGAGAGATTGACTTGGCTAAAGCCCTAGAAGGTGTTAGCTTAGACGTTCATCCAGGTGCAGCGAAGTATTTTGAAGAAAAAGGCGTAAAATAAGATTCAAGTAAGGTAGGGAGGTGTAATTTGACCTCCCTTCTGCTATTATCCGTATGAAAATAAAGGTTGTATTCACTTTACTATTTCTTGTGCTAATCTTAATTCTTGCTTGGCCCTCACAGCTAGCTCTTACCATTACAGACGGGAAGAGCGGGCTTCAAAGATATGCGGTCCAAATGGATTTGGAAGATACTTTTGGCATAGAATTTGTTCATTCTATCCATAAGACGCCGGTAATTGAAGAATATTATATAGATGAAGGATTAGATATTGTGTTGGACCGGGTGATCTATGAGTCCTATGGAGTAGGCATGCCTTCAAGTATCGAGCCTGGCCAGACTTACAAGCAGGAAAATGGAAAATATATTATTGGCAATATTCAGCGCCGCTTAGAGTTTATTGATCTAGCCATCGGTCAGATGGTTGCCAATCACCAACTGAAAATACACGACCGTAAGGTCCCTTTGTCACATATTAATCCGCCGGGAAGCTGGGTCCGTATACAAGTAAAAAAAGTATCCCTTTTAACGATATGGAAAGGTGAATGGGAATATGGAAAATGATAAAAAGGCTCTTGCGGACACAGCTATGTCTGATGAGCAAGTCAAAGAAATGCTTTCAAAATATGATAAAGAATCCTCTTACAGGGATCTTAAAGGGGTGATGGGATGGGTTGTTACCATCTTGGCTATCACGTTTTCCCTTTATCAGTTGTACATCTCTATTTTTCCTCCTCCGCCAGCCCAAGTTCATCGCTCCATACACTTGGCATTTGCGTTGGGGCTTATCTATCTGCTATATCCCGCAACAAAAAAAGGAACACGAAAAAAGGTTCCCATTATCGACGGGATCCTTGCTCTTCTAGCTATCTATGCCAGTCTTTATTGGGTGTTCAACTTCGACCAATTAATTACCCGTATCGGCGCTTTTAATCAACAAGATTATATTTTCGGGGGGATTGTCATCCTCTTGGTGCTGGAAGCTACGCGAAGAGTGGTAGGGATACCGATTGTCGTTATCGCAACCATCTTTCTCTTATATGCTCTTTACGGAAAATACTTACCGGGCTTTTTAACCCACCGAGGAGTTTCTATCGAACGTCTCATCGGTCACATGTATTTTACGTTAGAAGGGATTCTAGGGACTCCACTGAGCGTATCAGCGACCTTTATCTTTCTCTTCTTGTTATTTGGAGCTTTCTTAGAGAAGACCGGGGTGGGTGCCTACTTTAATGAATTGGCTATGGCCGTAGCGGGAAGAAGAGTTGGGGGACCAGCTAAGGTCGCGATCTTTTCAAGTGCCCTGCAGGGGACAATCAGCGGAAGCTCCGTGGCTAACGTGGTAACCTCTGGCTCCTTTACGATTCCTATGATGAAGCGGCTGGGTTATCGAAAAGAGTTTGCCGGTGGAGTAGAGGCAGCTTCTTCCACGGGTGGGCAATTAATGCCTCCTATCATGGGAGCGGCGGCTTTCTTGATGGCCGAGTTTACCAATACTCCTTATTGGGATATTGCCAAAGCAGCCGCCATTCCAGCGATCCTATACTTTACTGGAATATGGATTATGGTTCACTTTGAAGCGAAACGAATTGGGCTTCGAGGTTTGTCTAAAGAAGAGATGCCGAATAAAAAAGAGGTTCTTAAGCGTTCCTACCTCTTGTTGCCTATCCTTGCGATCATTGGGTTCTTAATGGCAGGGGTATCGCCTACCAGAGCAGCATTATACGGAATTCTAACGACAATTATCGTAGGAGCGTTCCGTAAGGAAACGAGAATGTCACCTCGCGATATTCTACAGGCCTTAGAAAATGGAGCAAGAGCTGCGCTTGGGGTGGCTGCAGCTACTGCTACAGCAGGTATGATTGTTGGGGTTGTCACCTTAACCGGTGTAGGTTTAAAGTTTGCCAATGGATTATTATCCTTCTCAGGCGGGATCGTATTGCTGACCTTGTTCTTTACCATGGTGGCATCCATCATCCTTGGGATGGGTACGCCTACTACAGCGAACTATATCATCACTTCAACCATTGCTGCCCCCGCCATTATCGCCTTGGGTGCACCAACTTTATCTGCCCATATGTTTACGTTCTATTTCGGGATCGTGGCAGACATTACACCACCTGTGTGTTTAGCCGCCTTTGCTGCTGCAGGGATAGCCAAATCAAGTCCGATGCGAACGGGATTCAATTCAACGAAGCTGGCCATTGCGGCCTTCATTATTCCATACATTTTTGTTCTATCGCCTGAACTTCTGCTTATAGACACGACTCTAGGAGAATCTTTATTTGTCATCATGACGGCGACAGTGGGAATGTTAGGAATAAGCGCAGGCTTGATCGGATATTGGATGGATCATATGAAGGTATGGGAAAGAATATGGGCTATCTCAGCTGGACTTTGCTTAATTGTACCGGGACTGTGGACGGACACATATGGCTTAGGCTCTTTAGCTTTGATATTTGCCTTGCAGGTCATGAAATCGAGAAAAAAGAAAATGGCTGTACAATAAGGATCAATTTAAGTACTGTAATATTTTACAGTGCTTTTTTCTTTTTCTATAACAAATCAATGGTATAATGACTATTATTAAATTATTTAGACTTATCGGCATGGGGGAATGGGTATGGAGGATAAATTAACTCACTTTAATGAGCAACAACGAGCCAAGATGGTAGATGTGTCGGACAAGCAAGAAACTGTGCGAGAAGCTGTAGCCGTAAGTCGTGTGGTAATGAATCCGGAAACCATGCGCAGGGTAAAAGAAGGGAAGATAGGAAAAGGAGATGTTCTCGCTGTAGCTCAAGTTGCTGGTATTATGGCTGCAAAGAAAACAGCCGAGATTATTCCCATGTGTCACCCGATTCCTATCAACGGCGTAAATGTACAATTTGACGATACGTCGGATGATACCATTCATATTGAAGTCACGGTGAAAACTAAAGGGGTTACAGGGGTGGAGATGGAAGCCTTAACAGCAGCAAGTGCCACGGCATTAACCATCTATGATATGTGCAAGGCGATGGATAAAGGAATGATCCTAGGACCTACATACCTGATGACCAAGACAGGCGGGAAAAGTGGAGATTATTCACGCCAGTCCGAGGAGGGATAAACTATGGCTCGTTGGAAAGTGGGTATTCTGACAGCAAGTGATAAAGGAAGCGTAGGAGAACGGGAGGATAAAAGCGGAGAACTGCTCAAAGAGTTAGTGAGAAGGATTGACGGGGAAGTAACGGAATACCAGGTGATTCCGGATGATCAATCTACGATAGAAGAACATTTAATCTTGCTCGCCGATATTAAACGTTGTGACCTTATTCTGACTACAGGAGGAACAGGGTTTTCCCCGCGTGACATTACCCCCGAAGCAACAAAGGCAGTGATCCATCGAGAAGTCCCGGGCTTACCGGAAAGGATGAGAGCCGCGACCTTGGTCAATACCAAGTTTGCTGTATTATCGAGGGCAACGGCAGGGCTTCGAGGGAAGACCCTGATCATTAATTTTCCCGGCAGTCCAAAAGGGGTCAAGGAATGCTTCGAGGTGATCGAGGAGGTTCTGCCTCACGCTTTGCAGATCTTGATTGGCAACACAGAACATTAAACAAACAGACGAGGAGAGGAAACATGGAGTGGAAGGTAACGATCATCGATCTAGAACAGAAGAGCTATGCCCTTAGCTTCGAAGAAATGGAAGCATGGAAAGATTCGGCCATCCCCGTAGAGGACGTTGTTCCCGGTAAGCAGGCAGAGGCTGTATATCTGGCGAAGATTTTCAATGAATTAAGTATTTCCTCCGACTTTGCACAAGCCAAGGTGGAAGCAGCAGATGGTTTTTCTCAGCATGTGGCGAGTGAGGATTTAGCAACGGCATTTCTCGTGTTTAAACAAAAAGGAGAGGCGCTAGCGAAAGGATTTCCTGCTCGCTTGTTTGTTCCTTCTGCCCCTGATTGCTTAAACGTCAAGTCCGTTGTTCAAATTCAGCTCCTAGGAGCGTGCTGATGATGAAGGTTTCTTTATTTATTACGTGCTTAGCAGACGTGTTTTATCCACAAGTGGGAAAAAGTGTGGTAGAGGTTTTGAGACAGTATGGCGTAGAAGTCGATTTCCCTATGGACCAAACCTGCTGTGGACAACCCGCTTTCAATAGCGGCTATCACGCAGAAGCTAGGGAAGCAGCCAAACAGCTTATCCAAGCTTTTGAACAGAGTGAGCGGGTCGTGACCCCATCCGGTTCGTGCGCCGCCATGGTTCGGCACTACTACCCTGAATTATTCAAGCAAGATGAAGCTTGGCTTCCACGTGCGAAGTCCCTTGCAGACAAAACCTATGAATTTTCAGAGTTTATGGTTCAGGTTTTGAAAGTCAAGCTAGAGGATCTCTACCTTCCGACAAAAGCAACTTATCATCAGTCCTGTCATATGAGCAGAGGATTGGGAGTGAAAGAGGAACCCCACCTGCTTCTTGCCCAAGTCCAGGGACTTGAGGTAAAGGAGCTGCCATACTGTAATGACTGTTGTGGGTTCGGAGGGACCTTCGCGGCCAAGATGAGTGATATCTCAGAGAAAATGGTAGATGAAAAAGTAAAGCATATCGAGTCAACAGGAGCAGATGTATTGATAGGTTCCGACCTGGGCTGTTTAATGAATATTGGCGGTAGACTGAGCCGTACCGGGAAACCCATCTCCGTCATGCATGTCGCGGAAGTGTTGGCTAAGGGAGGTGTGAAGAAGTGAGTGCTCATCCATTATCTTTTGATCAGCGTGTGGAAAAAGCCATTGATGATCCGATCTTGAAAAAAGCCGTGCCGTTTGCCCAGGATCGCCTCCGCGGAGGTCGCAATACCGCTGTTGAACAGCTAGGGAATGTAGAGGAGTGGAGAGAACGAGCTTCTGCTATCCGCAGTCATACTATCGAGAACTTAGACAGTTACTTGGAGCAACTGGCAAATAACGTTCGGAAAAATGGGGGTCATGTTCACTTCGCTGAAACCGCTCAAGATGCTGTTGACGTCGTGACTCGAATTGCCAGAGAGAAAAACGCGAAGTCCATCATTAAATCGAAGTCCATGGTTTCCGAGGAAATACATTTGAACAAGCATTTGGAAGAGATGGGAATCAAGGTGATCGAATCCGATCTAGGTGAATATATCATTCAGTTGGCGAATGAAACCCCCTCTCACATTATCGCACCTGCAATTCATAAGACAAGAACAGAGATTGCCGAATTATTTTCCGAGGTAGCGGGAAGAAAGCTTTCCGAAGACACCACGGAGCTTTGTCAATTCGCGCGTGAAACGTTGCGTGAGGAATTTTTGCAAGCGGATATTGGCATATCGGGCTGTAATTTTGCGGTTGCCGAATCTGGATCCGTGGTTTTGGTTAGCAACGAAGGGAATGCCCGGTTAACCACAACCTTGCCTAAAGTTCATATCGCGATTATGGGGATGGAACGATTGGTTCCAACCTGGGAAGAGTTGGACGTGGTGGTTTCCATGCTCACACGCAGTGCAACAGGACAAAAAATCAGTGTTTATGTGACGGCGATTAATTCTGCCCGACAAGTGGAGGATCTGGATGGACCAGAGGAATTCCACTTGGTTATTCTAGACAACGGTCGATCAGATAGTTTAGGAACAGCCTATCAAGAAGTCCTGAAATGCATACGCTGCAGTGCTTGTTTAAATGTTTGCCCGGTTTATCGGCATATTGGCGGGCATGCGTATGGCGGAGTGTATAGCGGGCCCATAGGCGCCGTCCTTACTCCTCTATTAGAAGGCTATGACCAGTGGGAGGAGCTTCCTTATGCTTCCAGCTTGTGCGGAGCCTGTACGGAGGTTTGCCCGGTAAAGATTCCTCTTCACGATCTTTTAATTGAACATCGTAAGGATCAGGTAGAAGCAGGAAGGCCGCCTCTTAGCGAGAAGCTCGCTTTTAAGGGATTTGGGTTTGCTGCTTCTCGACCCTCTGTTTATGATTTTGCCATTAACATGGCGCATAAAGGAACAGGGTTTATGGCCAAGGATGGCATGATTACACAAGGACCAGGAATAGTGAAGGGATGGACGGATGTTCGGGATCTTCCTCAGCCCGCCAAGCAATCTTTCCGCGATTGGTGGAAGAAGGAAGGAAAGGAGTAGGTAGTGATGGTACAGCAAGAGGCCTTTCTGAACAAATTAGCCAAGAAACTAGGGCGAGAACGGAGAACGGGAGTTACACCTCCTCAGTGGAACACTCAGCCTTATGCGGGAATGTATGAAAGCAAGACAAAAGAAGAACGGATTGAACTCTTTATTCAGAATCTCAATGCCTTGAATACAGAGGTGGACCGAATTGACCCAAAGGACATGGGGGCGGTCCTAGAAAAAGTGATTCAAAAGTTTAATATCAAGTCCAGCGTCCTGTGGGATGATAAAAGGCTGCATGACCTCCAGATTCCATCTACCTTCGATGCGATGGGAATAGACCATCTGGTTTGGAATTCATCTATCCCAGAAGATACGTTACGAGAGACTGCAGCAAGGGTAGACCTAGGAGTCACCTATGCGGATATGGGTCTAGCTGAAACTGGATCGGTGGTGCTGTTCAATGGCGGAGGAAAGGGAAGACCTGTGAGCTTGCTTCCACCTGTTTACCTTTGTATCCTATCCGAAGATAGTATTGTTCCCCGGCTTACACAGGCGATGGAAACAATCCAGCAACAGTTGCCGCAGGGATTGCCTGCTTGTATCAATTTTATTACGGGGCCCAGTCGTACAGGCGACATCGAGATGGACCTGGCTTTAGGAGTTCATGGACCTGGGAAGGTCCATGTGGTATTAGTTAAATAATGTAAGAACAAAAGAGATCCGGCAGAAATGTCGGATCTCTTTTTGGCATGTTATTCTTTCTGCTGTCCATACTAGTACTAGAAGTATGGAAACACTCAAAAAAAGAATTAAAAATCATTCTCATTTCTATTGACGAATTCGGTGGTTACCGTGTAAAATGATAGTGAGAATTGGTATCAGTGATAACGAATGTAATTCTCACTTCCAATGAGGGGGACTTAAGGATGTTATACCAGGTTAATGGATTAAAGGATATTCATACGGTATTAACAAATGAAAGAAAGCTTGGAGGAGCTGTAGAAGCAGAATCCATTCGACTACGTTCCGGCGAGGAATTTCGAAACATTGTTGTGACCCACATGGATATGGCTGGATCCATTATTTATTCCGTTTCCTTCGTTACGGAAGAAGGTAAGAGATACATCATTCATGTCAATGATATCAGTTTAATTTCTCAACCCACACACAAGTACATTAAGAGCGTGAACAACGCCTTTTTTAAGCAATATAAAACGGAAGAAAAGATAAAGTATTTGGCTAAACTCTGTCAACTGAATGAAGGCGGCTTTACAGCACCAGTTCTTAAAGAAGTCATGGCTATCGTCGAAGATATAGGGACAGATGCGGCTAAGCAGCATGTTGATATGGATTTAGTAAACGATACGAAAGTTGTTAAAATGGAAAAGCGAGTGTCCTAAGTAAAAAAAAAAGACCATCAGCCGATGGTCTTTTTTCTGTATTATTCATGATCTTCTAATGTGCAAATGGCGCTAGGGCGCTTAATCCGCAAAGCTACGCATTCATACACGCGGAACAAGTGGTTCATGTGCTCATCGCCAAGAAAAGCGGAGTCAAAATCTTCTGCGATGGCTAAATCGAGATTATGTTGTCCTGTAGCGACCAAGACGCCCGCATTACCTTTAATTACAGGGGTTTGGAACACTCCGTCTGTTACCAATTCACGGATGTGCTCAATTTCCAGTACATTCGTTCCAGGATGCACGCGGTGAAGCAAAGCATAAAGCTGAGGAGAAACAGCTAGGGCGTAAGGCCCCGTGTGACCCATCTGCAACAGCTTGTTAATGGCTTCCACAATATCAGCAAAAGCTTTGCCGGATTCCATCCAGTCACTTCGAATATGGGTAAGACGGCCTTTTACATTCATCAGCCCGGGCAAATCAAACTCATCGGAGCCATTAAAGATAAGGTCATCCTCTAATCGAGCGCATTGGATCGCTGCATTTGCCGCAGGTCCCATGTCAATAGGCATGTCGAGAGTCTTGGCTTGCTGGAGATCTCTCCAATAGAGCATGAAGTCCTTATAAAGGATAGGGATGGTCAAATTCACACGCTTGATGGAAGTTGAAAGAGAAAGCGTATCTCCTCTTAGGCTGAGTCCCCCACCTTGGGACTCAGAGTAGATGTCATTGGTGACACTTTGTACCCCTTGTCCTAGCGGGCCATAAATATCTATGAATCTTCTGCCCACTAATTGCTTTCTAGCTACGTTAACGATCGTTTCGTCCAACTGTGCCCATTCATTGGCTCCCAATGGGGAGTCCGGAAATCGATTATGTTTCGTCATCTTTATTTCTCCTCCTTTATTTCATTTTTAAGCTGCCAACGGTAAGCTTCTTGCCTTGCTTTCTCTCGGTTAATGCTGATCCTGAGCCAGCAGAATCGGCGAATACTTTAACCGGAGAAACATCTTCAATCAGATTGTTTAACTCTGTCATCCATTCCTTAACCTTCAAGTAATCAGCCTGTGTTCTTTCTCTTGTACTCTGGAGAAGAGCTTGTCTCTCCTCGTCTTTAAATTCAAACATGGCCAGATCGAGGTGTTCACGGAAGTTATGTAGGCCAAATTTTTCGAGGTTTAGTTCTTGCAGTACCTGTACAAGCTGGCGATGGCTTAGATCCTCCTCCAGTGAAAGCTTAAGCATGGGTAAAAGCACCCCAAGGCGCTCAAGTCGCTGCTCTTCCTCTTCCAAGATATGATGGAAATAGAGGCGTTCGTGTTCATCCTTTGCTTGATCCACGACCGGTTGAAGCATATTGTTGAACATTTCGATGTCTTCTTTTGTTCGGGTGAAGATCGTAAGCAGTTCGGAAAATGCCTGGTTCATTTTTATCCCTCCTTTTGTTGCGTTTCTTCAATAAAAGCCTTATGTATGAGGACAGATTTAGTATGTACTCTAATCCCTTTAATCATCAATTATAGCATAAAAGCTGAAAGTACAAGGGCGAAACATAAAGGCAATGCTCTTGGGGGTAAACTACTTTTGAAGTATCTAAAAGGAGTTGATAAGCATGGAGAAATATAACCACTTAGATGAAGTACCTTTAGCAGACCTTACTGAGCAGCAATTACAGATCTTGCAGGAAGCAGAGAGTAACTTAAATGATAAAGCCGAAGATGTTTATCTGATTGCGTTTCGTAAGAGCTAGAAAAAAGCGAGCCATTCCGCTCGCTTTTTCCATTTAACCGCATAGGAAAGTTTAAAACTTAAACTTTCCTATCGGCATAAAAAACTTCCTCTTAAGGCGGTCTCGCTACCCTGAGGTTACTTCGAAAGAAGTTTTTTCTACTTACTTTTTACAATCTCATCGATTTCAAGTATACTCAAAGTAAGAACATAGAGTGCAAGGGGGCTTACAATGAATTACTCGTCTATGTGCCCACGGTATGAAGCTGCCATGGAGCTTCTAGGTAAGAAGTGGACAGGTCTTATCATTCGTGTACTGCTAGGTGGACCACGAAGATTTAAGGATATTAAAGAGCAGATTCCAGAGATGAGCGATCGTGTCCTTTCTGAGAGAATGAAGGAGCTAGAGGACGCTCAGATTCTAACCCGAAAGGTGTACCCCGAGACTCCGGTACGAATTGAATATGAGCTGACGCCCAAGGGAAGGAGCTTGGAACCGGTAATCCAAGCGATTCAGTATTGGGGAGAACATTGGATGTAGAGCACAATCTTACAAAAGGTTGTGCTTTTTTCTTTTTTCTTTTTTTCTCGACACCCAAAAAAAAACAGCTCCTGGCGAAGGATATGGTAACAAATAGAAAAGGTGCAAGCCTAAGGAGGAGTACATATGAATAAGTGGACGCAAAAAATTCTCCCTGCTTTATTAGCAGGTACGTTAACGTTCAGTATGGCTGGAGCCATTGAGGCGAAAGAAAACAACGGAAACGGCAATAATGGAAAAGCTCTAGGTAAAGTGATTCAGCAACAAGTAAAAGCTTCCAAGCAACTCAAATTAAAGGACATCGACAATCACTGGGCAAAACGAACCCTAGAACTCATGACGGCTCTTGAAATTGTAAAAGGATATGACGATAACACCTTCCGACCGCAAAACAATGTGACCCAAGCGGAAGCCATTGTGATGGTGGTTCGGCTATTAGGGCTAGAGTCCTCTTCCACTTCCAGCAACTTGTCTAACGTGCCTGTTTGGGCCAGGGAAAGTGTACAGACAGCCATCAAGAATGGGATTGTGACCCATGCCGAAATTTCTCAACCCAATAAGCCAGCTACACGCTTATTTGTTACGAAACTATTAGTCAATGCTTTAGGCGCGCAATTGAATGATAAAGATGATAAGGCTGGATT
>JBEQAI010000035.1:0-15756 GCA_041640415.1 Ammoniphilus sp.
GTTGAATTAGCGATTTTAGAGCCTAACGGTGAGATCAGCATCATTACAAGAGCACATGCGAACCCGGTTACACCTAGGGACCTAGGCTTGCCTGCAGCGGAGATCAAAATGCCTTCCGTGCTTATTGAAGACGGTCATGTGGTTAAACGCAATCTGCAGTATCATGATTTAACAGAAGAATGGCTTCAAGAACAGCTTAACAAAAAAGACATTGAATCTCCAAAAGAGGTGTTTCTAGCCTTGTTGGAGTCAGACGGAACGGTATATGTTAGCACGAAGGATGAGCCCTACAGACGATAAGAGGAAGTGGATCAGGAGTAAATCTCCTTCCACTTCCTCATTTTTTTTAGCGGACTCCAATCCTCATGCTTGATGAGGTCAGCCATTTCATCGAGTGATTTTTGAACATTTCGCCGGAACTCGAGATTTCGTCTTACTGCCTCGATAAACGGCTCTCGAGGCATTCGAAACTGACAGGCGATTAATTCAAGCATGTGCGCTTGCCATATTTCTTTGGCACTCGAGCCGGAACAAGGAATATCGGGATAGCGAAAGAACTGTCCGTTCATCGTTAAGGCCTTATCAAAGTAGTAAGCATAAAATTCAGAGGGCTTGAGCCCGCATTCTAACTTAAGTTTTTGGGTATGGTGGGTCGCTATGGAATATACACTTTCTGTGGCATTGATATGCTTGAGCTGTTGCTCATCAAGTAAGCTTAGCCAAACTTGGCACTTGGCCCCTTTCATAGGTCCTAGCATGGCAGGGAGGGCTCCATATTTGGTGATGTAGGCAGAATAAAGTACATCCGTATCCCGCAGTTTACCCTTCAGGTTAATAACGATATCGCTCAGTTTCGGATTCAAGCTGTATTTGTACTTTAATTGAGCTAAACAAACATTGGAACCATAGCTAAGAATGGGGTAGCGCTCTGCGAGTGGACTTGCTTTTTGTTCCTTAAGGAACTTAGATAAAGTGATTATACGATCGCCCAGCTCAACGGTTAAATGAGCTGGATTCCCAGATCCCGTTAACCTATAGGCGATCCCATTCATATAAATAAAGGAGTAAGAGGGAGCAGGGCCTGGGTAAATATCAGGGTGATCGTAGGGCGATAGGTGAAGGGGCTTGTTGAACGTGTACATATCTCTTTCCTCCCATCTCGTGATGTATATATTCTATGAGATCTTAGGGCTTTATGCCACAAGCTCTGACAAAACTAGTCTTAACAAGTCTGTTTTCGCTAAAGGATTCGACAGAGGTAAAAGCGAAATGGAAAGATAGAGAAGGAATTGAAGAGGAGGGGCCAACGATGGAAAACATGAAAGAAATGCATCAGCTGACAAGTGCGGCCTTGCGATTTGTTCAGGATGTAAGCGAATACGTCAAGGAAAGAGGCTACATTTTGCTTCAAGAGGAACCGATCATTCATTTGCGTACAGAGGAACAGCTGTCTATGACGATTACACAGCCTCTTTATATCGGTGAAAGTGACATCGAAGTTACGATTGCTGCCTACCTAGAAGAAGGAAAACCGGATGATATCGTCGTAGAGACCACTTTTGAATGTCTGTTAGGGGATTCGCTTAATATCCAAGAAATCTATAGGGAGCTAAAGAAGCTGCGGGATGAACGAACGAATCATTTCTTCATCTGTGTTAGGGGTTCCCAAGAAGATAGCTTTTGTGATGAGGAGATCTCGGTCATCATAAGAAAAAAGCATAACATCTTTAAGGATAATACCTTCGAGCAGTGGGATAACTTAATTAAGCTATTGCAAAAAGGGCAGGAGCATTGCCACCCGCTGCTTGGCTTTAATCCAGAAGTTACACCGTAGAATCTAGGATTCTGCGGTGTTTTTCTGTTATGATAGAGCGTGGGTGATGATTATGAACAAGAAAAATATGCAGCGAATTTTAGAGACACTGGGAGAAATGTATCCGGATGCCCACTGTGAGCTTAACCATGAGAATCCGTTCGAACTGACCATTGCCGTACTCCTAAGTGCGCAGTGTACGGATAAAAAGGTGAATCAAGTGACAGCCCAATTGTTTCAGAAATACAAGACGCCTTGGGATTACTTGTCGGTACCGCTTGAAGAGCTGGAACAGGATATTAAGCAAATTGGATTGTATCGGAGCAAAGCCAAAAATATACAAAAGCTATGTAGGGCCCTGATAGACGAGCATCAGGGGGAGATCCCGCGGTCCCATGAGGAATTGACCAAGCTAGCCGGGGTTGGAAGAAAAACGGCGAATGTAGTCGTGTCCAATGCCTTCGGAGTCCCTGCCATTGCCGTAGACACCCATGTAGAACGGGTGAGCAAGCGATTAGGCATATGCAGGTGGAAGGATTCTGTTCTTGAAGTGGAAAAAACGTTAATGAAAAAAGTACCTCAAGAGGATTGGACCGAGACCCATCATCGGCTTATTTTTTTTGGTCGGTATCATTGCAAGGCACAAACACCGGCCTGTGAGGTTTGTCCGTTGATGGACCTCTGTCGGGAAGGGAAAAAACGAATGAAGGATCAGCTCGTGTAGGGCTGATCCTTCTGTTCTTTAAACTTTTTTAAAATTTTCTATGATCTGTTCATAATCCTGCTCGCGGCCTTCAAATTGATCCGGAGTAAAGTGAGCGTTCACCCAATTCATGAGCTCAGGTCGGCTATGGAAGATATGCTTATCTTCTCCCCATTCCGTTGAAATTTCTCGTACCTCGATTTTGGTTCCCTTGACCTCAGCCACAATCATATTCCATTTATCCTGTTTGAATATTTCATGCTTCTCCATCCTAAATACGTCCTTCCTCCAAAGAAATTATTGATAGTTTTCCCGGTCCATCACTTATTCCTGCAGGCAATTATTGGGCTGCTGCAGTTTCGTCGATTTCTACAGGACCTGGCGGAATGCGGGGCTGATCCCCAATTCCAATATACTTATCATATATATCCAGCACTCCCCGCGCAATATAAGCTGCAGAGTTTGTGCCCCGACCACCCTCCGGCACCACGACGGCAATAGCTATCTTAGGTTTTTCTGCAGGGGTAAAGGCAATGAAGGTGGCGTTCTCTACCCGGCGATCCTTTTTCCATTTACCTGGTTCATATTCTACATACATGTCTTGTTCGGAGGTTCCGGTCTTGGAAGCAACGGTATAAGGAAACCCTTGAAAAGGAACTACGGCCGTTCCTCCTGGCTGTGTTACCATTTTCATCCCGTCAAGCACAACTTTCCAGTATAAGTCAGGTATGTCTATATCACTAAGAACTTCGGGCTGGGTTACTTGAATGTCCTCTCGACTTTCAATGCGGTCGACGATCTGCGGCCGAAGTCGCTTGCCTTTATTTGCTAGCGTCGCTGTGTACTGTGCCAGCTGCATAGCCGTATAGCGTTCCTGCTGGCCGAAGGAGGCCTGAACCAAGGCAGCTAGAGCACTGATTCGCTTACTTGTATCGATATAATCCTCCAATCCTTTACTTTCAAAGGGAAGCTTGACGCCAGTCTGAATCCCCATGCCAAAGTGGTGATGATAGCGCTGGAAGGTTTGTACCGAATTTCCTTTACTAACCAGGTTTTCAGCAATTCTGGCCATATAGGTGTTAGACGATTTTTGTAAGGCGATCTGAGGAGTCAGCCACCCTAGATCTCTCTTGTTCGCATTGCTAATGGAATCCGTTCCGCGGCCATAACGGTATACCACGGGGTCACGCCAGCGGTCATAGGGAGAAATGATTTTTTCGTTCAATCCCATGAGCACCGTAAGGGGTTTAACCGTTGAACCCATAGGTACCATCGAGCTTGGATGGCGTTCAGATTCTTTAATGGTTTTTGGTCTGGCATCATAAGGAGCTGAGCGAATGGTTCCATTATTAATGGAGAACTGGATATCATTATACTTTTCTTGATCCACTCCACGGATCCAATCGTTCGGGTCATAGTCGGGATGGCTGATAATGGCGGCAATTTTTCCTGTTTCCGTTTCAATGGCCACGACATAGGCGTTTTTGACTTGGCGGGTGTCCGTATGTGCACCAGGGCGCTGTCGAAGATCTTTCAGATACTGGGCGATGAACTCCTGAGACTCCTTCTGCACTCTTCGATCCAGCGTGAGGTACAGATTGCTGCCTGGAGTCGGCTTGGTTACCGACACTTCTTCGAGAAGCGTTCCCCGTGCATTGACGAGAAGCTTTTTGGCCCCGTTTTCTCCGGCGAGCGTATCCTCATAACTAAATTCTACGCCATCCATTCCAACATACTGATTAGGGAGATAAATGTCCTTACGTTGTTTATAGTAGCTTTCTGTCGCTCTTGCCGTTTCCGCTACCGCATATGGACGCACGAAGCCGATGGTCTGTACGGCTATGCGGTCCTCGCGATAATAGCGCACCGGCTTCACGACTACATCTATTCCTTTTAAGGCCGTTCGGTTTTCTGAGAGTATCGAGATCTCCTGTTCTTTTAAATCAAACTTCAAGTCTTTTTCCAAGAACTTCGGATCTTTCCGGATGACCCGATTCCCTTCTGCATCATAGCCTGTATCCATCTTTTTTAAAACATCCTCAAGGGGCAGTTGGATAATGGGGGCTACTTGTTTCGCTAAATATAAAATGTAATCCTTGGTCATCCAGTCTTCCTCTCGGAAAACGACAGTATAAGAAACCTTGTTGTCAACCAGGATTTCCCCGTTTTTGTCTAGGATCTTACCGCGAGGGGCTGGGATCGGAATGGTTTGAATCGATTTTTCTGTTGCAATCTTGAGATATTCTTCTCCTTTAGCGATTTGCACGATTGATAGACGGAAGATCAGAGCGGCAAAAAAGATAAACACGATGGTAAATAAAAGCTGAACGCGTTTGGCTATCAGGGTTTGTTGTTGTTTCTTTTTCTCCTCATTATTGTATATGTCGTTATTATAAATCATAATTTCAAGTCCTCTTTCTATTGACTAATCCACAGAGCCAGTCCGACCATGACGTAAACAGCTGCAAGAATGTTCAAGGTTTTTCTCCTCTGAGCGGCTTTTTGCTCGGGATGAGGAAATCCTTTTCTCTTTAGCCTGGCTTCTACCCAATTCCGATAAGGACGGGAGGAATTCACTGCGGCTAAAACAAGGCCGAGAATAATCCAGAACACAAGGCAGCACTCCTTCACTATAGTCTATTATTTTCTTTTGTGTTTTAGCATACCCAAATATTCTATCAGATTTTGCAGCATTATGCTTGAATGTCTCGATAGGCTCGAACAGGTAAAAAAGGGCGAATTAGAACAAGGGTTTCTTGCATAGTATATAAGACCAAAACGTTAGGAGCTATGGGGAAATTCAATTAGAGGGTGAGAGGATTATGAAAACGAAGGTTCGTTTCAAGAAGGGAGACATGGTCAGGGTCATTAATCCTAATAATCATTTCTTTGATGAAGTGGCGGAAATCCTCATGTTTGATGAATTTACCAATAAGTACCTGCTTCAGTTTAATAACGGCTATAAGTGTGAGATGTACCATTACGATTTAGTGAAGTACTTGTCGCACAAAGAACAGAGGAACCTCCAGAAGGCCCACCTGTTTCAGTTAGCTGACTTAGCCTTAAATGTAAAGGACCGTGACTGGTTCGAAAAAATTACCAAACGTCTAAAAGACTTCAAAGAGTAAGTCCCCTGAAAAAGAAGGGTCTGCACGTCATGCAGACTCTTCCTATATTTCCAACCATTCCGTATCCCGAATGACACGCTCGGTTTCCGCCTTACGCTCTTCCTCGCGTTTCTTCTCTTCCTCCATGCGAATTTCCTCTAGCAGCAACTCTTCAGTTACCTCTTCTTTCCGAATTAAAGTAAGATAAGAAAACAAGGCCACTTTCAGCTGTTGGTCGGTCGGTTCTAGGGTCGTAATCCTTTTTTGCAGAATAGCAGAGAGTGGAAAGATGACTTTTTCTTCAATGGGCTTCATCCATCGGGGAACGACCCATACCCCAATCAGGCTTAAGACGGCTGCTCCGTTAGGCCCTAACGGGTAAAAAGCGAGCAGAAACAAGAGTAAAAAGGTCACGACCCCGTTGGTGGAGCAATGGCGATTGACAATGCTGCAGCCCTGGATGGCATGGAGAGAGTGGTAGCTCTTTTTTCCTTGATGGCTAAACACCTTATGCTCCGCCCCGTGATACTGTTTCAATGAAAATGGAAAAACGAAATGATAGCCAAACACCCCAAGCAAAATCCAATAAAACGGAAAACCAGGCTGAGACCATACCCAAATGATAAGGGCCAGCATGCCTATTACGAAATAAAGAGGAATGGTCAAAAGCGTCCGCTTCATAAAAAAGACAAGCCCCTCAGAGTCAAAAGGCATGAGTTTGGTCTGGATCTTCCCTTGTTCATCCATCATGGCATGGGCGATATAATCCTTATCCATGTAGAAAACCCCTTGCGGGTAGGACATGCCTCGAATCATATGGTTTCTCCTATTTCTGTGTTTTCATTTAGTGTACCATGTGTCGCTGTTTTTTTCATGAGGGTTAGAGAGTTATGCATCTGGAAAAAATGGTAAAAAAAGTGGGAGACTAAAACCATGGAATACACAATGCGCTATGGAAGGAAAACCGTTTCGTTCCATTTGCCAGATGCGAAGAAAGTAACGGAAGTATCTTACCGAAAAGATAAGATAGGCGCGGAGGATGAACAGATTCAAAGAGCCCTTGCGCATCCCATCGGGAGCCCAAGGCTTCGCGAACTGGCACAGGGCAAGAGAAGTGCCGTCATCCTGATTAGTGACATGAGCCGCTTATCGCCGAGCTACAAATTTTTGCCTATGCTTCTTGAAGAACTGGTGCAGGGAGGTCTGGATTTTTCCACTATTAAAGTGGCTGTAGCCTTAGGCATGCATAGAAAACAGACGGAGAAAGAGCTTTGTCAGCTTGTAGGCGAACAGGTATATAGCCAGGTTGAGGTATTGAACCATTCCGCTCTTCCAGAGGATTGTGTCCATGTAGGGACAACCACATTAGGAACTCCACTTGAAATTTTTCGGCCAGTCGTAGAGGCGGACTTGCGAATCGCGACTGGAAATATGGAGCCGCATGGGTTAGCAGGCTTATCAGGCGGTGTTAAAGCCTTGATGCCTGGGGTTTGCTCTCAACGGAGCATCCAGCATAATCATGCGTTCTCGAGACAGTGGAAGGTACAGCCAGGAGAGGTGGAGAATCCCATTCGCAAGGATATGGAAGAGACCTTGCAATTTCTGCCGATTCATTTCTTATTTAATACCGTTGTAGACCATCAGCGCGAGATCTTGGAAGCTGTGGCAGGCGATGTGCTAGAAGCTCATCGTCACTTAGCCGAAAAAGCTAAACAGCGGTTCTTAGTTCCTGTGGCGCAAAGCTTTGATGCCGTGATTGTTTCTGCAGGAGGACATCCTAAGGATTTACAATTATACCAAGCCGTAAAAACCCTGCAAAATGCCTCCAAACTAGTAAAACCTGGAGGGAAAATTCTTTTGATTGCCGAGTGTAAAGAAATGTTTGGGAATGGCTTATTTCAGTACTGGGTCGAGACTGTTCAAGATGCGGCTCGAATTGCTCAGATGATGGAAAAGGAGTTTGTACTAGGAGCGCATAAGATGATGCATATCCATGAGATATTGAAGCAGCATGCCGTCTATTTGTTTTCGGAAATTCCTGATAGTACGGTAGAGCTTCTTGGATTTCACCCGGTATCTGATTTGCAAGCAAGCGTAACTCAATGGGCAGAATCGGAGTCATTGGCGCTGATGCCTTATGGGGCTTTGACGTTTCCTACACAGCCCAAGGAGGGAAAACCATCTATTGGAGGTAAGCAGTAGTGGCAAAGGAATCTCATTATCCGAACTATGATGTCCTAAGAAACCAGGAGGAATGGGACGAGCATACCCAATCCATTGTCTTATCTCGATTCATTCGAACTTGGGAGTTTCAATTCCTGACCCTTGAAGAAGTAGAAATCCTGCATCTGATCTGCAGTCGCCTGGTGGATGACAGCCGAGAGGATATTGTTGCCTTTATGGTACAGCATATCGATCAGTCTCTTGCGGGCTCTCCAGGAGAAGGTCAACGAAAAGCCGGAATGCCGCAAGCACCTCCGTTCATCCGAGAAGGAGTTCAGCGATTGAATGATGCTTCAAAAAAACGGCATGTCCTTGGCTTTACTCAGCTTGAGGAGAGACAGCAGGTCGGCCTCTTAGATGATCTTAGCAGGGGGGAAGCCATGGATCCTGAAGAGTGGGATCCTTTTCTGCAGAAGGAATGGTTTATTAAATTATTGGGCTGGGCTACGGAATCCTACTACTCCCACCCTACGGTCTGGTCCGAGATTGGCTATGGGGGCCCGGCTTATCCTAGAGGTTATGTAAGAGCGCAGATGGGGCAGCTTGATCCATGGGAAGCACAACCTGAAGCATAAAAAAAATCTGACGGTTTATCCTCCGTCAGATTTTGTCGTGTAAGCCTTTAGGGCCTGTTCTTCTTTCGGAATGCGCACCCATTTCAAGAAAGCGTAATTCGCGCTAGACCAAAGAATTGCGGTATACCATGCACCGAAAATAAGGGGAATGACCAGCAGCTCTGTCATGACAATGAAGTAATTCGGGTGTTTGATCCAGCGATAGGGTCCCTTTTTCACCAGAGTGCTATTCGGCAAAATATAAATTCGAGTATTCCAGTAAGGGCCAAGGGAGCGAATGCACCAGTAGCGCAAGCCTTGAGCGAGGAGGAACAAAGAAAAGGGTATACTCCACCAGGCCGGGGGCGTAGAGGTAAACAATAGAACCTCTACGAAGAAGCTGGCAAGAAATCCAATGTGAATCCATACAATGTATTTGTAATGCTCTCTTCCTACTTCATAGCCACCCTGTTGCAACATCCAGCGAGCATTACGCTTGGCTAGCCAGAGCTCTCCAAGGCGTTGCGTGATTAAAAGGGAAAACAACAACAGGAAAAACCCATGTAACATGTTAGATCCCCTCCATGAGCAGCATTTCCGAGCTGAATCCCGGACCTAGTGCCGCAATTAATCCGGTTTCCCCAGGTTGGATTCTCTGTTCTTCAAGGAAGCGGTCAAGCACATGAATGACCGTACAGGAGGACATGTTGCCATGCTCGCGGAGAACTTGTTCCGAAATGGATAGCTTGTTGGGAGCCAAAGCAAAAGCCTCTTTGTAGGCTTCTAGCACTTTCCTCCCGCCTGGATGAATGACGAAATGCTCGGGCTCAGCTACCCCGTGTTGACCAAGAAAGGCTTGAAGGTCTGGCGCTGTTTTCTCCTTCACGATGGTCGGGATATCTCGGCTGAAGATAACGTGAAACCCGGAGGAGGAGATATCCCATCCCATTACATCGAGGGTATCCGGCCAAAGGGTGCTTTGATTAGCAAAGATTTTAGCTTTACCACCTGACGATCGAAGCTGTTCTCCCCCCACAAGGACGGCCGCTGCTCCATCTGCAAAGAGCGACGTAGCGACGAGATTGCTTTTGGTCAGATCGTTGCGCTGAAAGGTAAGCCCGCACAACTCAACGGTAATGAGGGCAATGATTTGATCGGGATGACCAAGGGCATATTCATAAGCACGAGACAGTCCTACTGCTCCTCCCGCGCAGCCCAATCCCCAGATAGGCGTTCTTTTGATATGTGGATTTCCCTCTAACTCATTGAGGATAAGCGCATCGATGCTAGGGGTGCTCAGTCCCGTTGTGGAAACAAAGAAGAGATGGCTTATATCCGAAGCCCTCAGATTGGTTTTGCTTAATGCATTCTGTAGCGCTTGCAGTCCCAGGGTCTTGGCATGTTGGATATATAACTCATTCTTCTCTTTAAATTGATGATATTCCTTGAACCAATCGATCGGTACACAAAAATGCCGCGTGTCGATTCCAGTATTTTCAAATAAGCAAAGAAGTCGGTCAATGTCGGCAAAAATATCGGAAAACATATCCTTGACAAAAGGTTTCACATCCGTTTGCCGAAAAGCAAAAGGAGGCTGAGCAATTCCTGTGCTGAGAATGACTGGCAACCAAACGACCCCCGTTTCAAATGGAGAATTGTATCGGTTATTATTTCCAATTGAGGGAAAAACATTTACAATAGTGGAAGAGGAATTCAGAAGGAGGGTTTAGGATGGGTGCCAAATATGGACATCGTGATGAAATAGAAGAGCAGTACAAATGGAATCTGAAGGATCTTTATACAGAGGAAGCTGAATGGGAGCAGGATTTTCAAAAAATAGATCAGTTGGGGCAATCCATCACCAAATTTAAAGGGACGCTGGCTCAAACCTCCCAGGCGCTGCTTGAATGCTTAGCCTTGGATGAACAAGCCAGTCTCATCTTAGAAAAGGTCTATGTCTATGCCGCGCTAAACAAGGACGAAGACACGAGAAACTCGAAGTATCAAGGCTTAACGGATCGGGCGTCCAGTTTAAGCGTAAAGTTAAGCGGGGCTACTTCTTTTATCGTTCCTGAGATCCTAACCATCCCGAACGAAACGTTAGACCGATTCTATCAAGAAGAGCCCAAATTGCAATTCTACAAAAAATACTTGGATCGGATTCTGCGCAAAAAAGAGCATATTCTTTCAGCCGAGCAAGAAGAAATCCTCGCACAAACCGGCGAAATGGCTTCTGCGCCACGCACGATTTTCGGGATGATTGATAATGCGGATATGAAATATGAAAGCATGATCGTCGATGGCAAGGAAATCAAGCTTACGAAGGGAAGTTATTTCGAGCTCCTAGAGAATCCGGATCAGAACGTTCGGAGAGAGGCGTTCAAGACGTTCTATAAAAGCTATATCAATCAGAAGAATACGATCGGGGCTACCCTTAATGCCAGCATTAAAAAAGATGTGTTCTTTGCCCGCATCCGAAAATATCCATCTGCTTTAGAAGCGTCCTTGTTCGGGGACAATATCTCAGTGGATGTATATAATAACCTGATTGCAACGGCTCGTGCCAACCTAGCCCCGATGTACGAATACATACAGCTGCGAAAGGAAATGCTTGGGGTAGAAGAGCTTCACATGTACGATTTATTCACGCCATTAGTCGGTGAAGCCAAAATGGAAATCCCTTATGAGGAAGCGTATGCCACGATGAAAAAGGGCTTGGCGCCGTTAGGGGAGGAGTATCTGGCTTTGCTCGAAGAAGCCCATCAGAACCGATGGATCGATGTGTATGAAACAGAAGGCAAACGGAGCGGAGCTTATGCGTGGGGGGCATACGGCACCCATCCCTATGTTCTCCTGAACCATCAAGACAACTTAAATAGCATGTTTACCTTAGCCCACGAGGTGGGGCATATGCTCCATTCTGCGTTAAGTGACGCCAATCAGCCGTATTTATATGCTCAATATACTATTTTCGTAGCGGAAGTGGCTTCGACTGTAAATGAAGCCTTACTGATGCAGCATCTCCTGAAAAATACGTCTGATAAAAAAGTGAAAATGTATCTCATTACATATTTCCTTGACCAGTTCCGGACTACTTTCTTCCGCCAAACGCAATTTGCCGAATTTGAAAAGATCACGCATGAGATGGTGGAACGCGGAGATTCGCTAACGGTAGATTCACTATCTGAGGTTTATCTTGACCTTAATAAGACGTATTACGGAGAAGGGATAGTCCAGGACGAAGAGATTGCGTATGAATGGTCACGCATTCCTCATTTCTATAATGCGTTTTATGTTTACAAATACGCAACGGGCTTTGCGGCGGCTATTGCCTTGTCCAAGGCCATCCTTGAAGAAGGGCAGCCGGCAGTGGAGCGTTATCTGGAGTTCTTGAAGAGCGGAGGCTCGGACTACTCCCTTGAGCTCTTGAAAAAAGCCGGAGTCGATATGACTACGCCTAAGCCAATCGAGGATGCACTAAAGGTGTTTGCTGAATATGTAAGGGAACTGAAGAAATTGCATCAGGAAGGATAAATAAGAAAAGAGGTCAATCGATTAGGATTGACCTCTTTTTTCGTGGATTCTGGACCAGCCGCTTTTTTCCTTGTGCAACAGGGTCTTACAGGTTGCACAGCGATACTGCACCGTCCAAGATTCCATCGTGTTATCTTTTTTGCAGCGTGGACACTTAGATGTTAACGTAGGGATTTTAATTTGGCAAAACAGGAGTAGAACCGTGGCAATAAAGAGGTAGTACGAGCTTAGAAAGGCTAAAGGGATCATCAGTAGGGCTAATGACAAAAGGATAAATGCAATCGGCCTCCGTTGAATCAAGAACATCCCTCCTTACCTATACATATGGTCAAGCTTCCTTATTCATGCTTTTTTTCCATCAAGAGAGCCTCTGCTCATGATCCAGATGCCGACAGGCATGAAACAGGCGAAAACGATCATGAGGTAGTAGGAAGCGCCTAACCTAAAGTCAAAGCCAATGATCATCAGAAGAAAAAAGCAAATACGCCCTAAACTGATGGCAAACTCTCGAAAGACCAATCGTTGCATCATGCGGCCTAGCTTCAATTCTCTTGCCATTTGAGCGTAATGAAGAGACTTGGCCGGTATCCAGAGCAAGGGCAAGGATACCGAGATCACTAAATTAAATAATACAAACCAAGGAGCGGAGGAAAAAAACAAGGTCAAGGTGACCATCATGGAGCCAATCATGCCCATCCCGATGAGGATATCTCGATTGGTTTGTTTGAGTGAACGCCCCACCAGCCAATACATGAATGCACTAATGCCCCCAAAGGCGAAGTTCCAGGCGCCCAACTCAAATTCGTCTTGCAGAAAAAAGAAAAGGAATAGCCCGTATGACATTTGTACAAAGGCGAAGTAAAAGCCGTAGGCTGCGCACGTGAACCCCATCCTAGCCATATCTTCATTTTCAGCTAAGAAAAAGTAACGCTTGCGAAACCCTTCCTTCATGCGTGTACCAGGGATTTGTGTACTCAAGACAAGCTGCAGAACCAATAGACCCAAGATAATCAGGAAGGTATGACTATACCCATAATAAACAATGAACAAACCGGCGCAAAAGGGAGTGAGCAGTTGAGCCAAGGTTGTGATCATAGATTCCAGACCAATGAGAAAGGAACGGTTGCCTGAATCGGAGAGCCAAAGCATCTGCAGGTTAAATCCAATGTAAAACAAGCCCACATATCCCCCGTATAAGCCCCCTAACAAAGGAAGAGAGCTGTGCAGACTATTCTTGGCATAGAAGAGATAAAGAAATAAAAGGAGCGCCAACAAGGAGGACAGGAGAAAGGTAGATCTTGTCCCCAGCCTGTGCAGCAAATAGGCGCCGATTAAGGATGCCCCGAAGATGGAACTGACGGAAAATAAGTTAAACATGCCAATCTCCCTAAACGATTTTCCATGGTCCCATAGATATACATTCATGAAGACATTGACAAAGCAGAAGATGATCGAAAAAATCAGCTGTACGGAAAAAATGGCTTGAAGCGGCGATAGGTTATAGGCCTTTCGAGGCAAAAGGACAACCTCCTTTCTCTTAAATGTATATTCCTCAACATAACTGGAAATGTTAGGAAAGGAAGAAAGGATACAGTTGAGGAGGAATCTATGCCTAGTAAATGGTTGTCAACTTTGACTTGGCATGCGGCTTTATTAGCTGTTTTTTCTTGCGTGTTGATCACGGGAAAAGCCAGTGCCGTAGAATCGATAGTTTATAAGGTTGAGAAGGGAGATACACTTTGGGGTATTTCTCAAGTAACTGGGATTGGTGTAGACGAATTGAAGAAAGCGAATCGTCTGAAGGGAGACCTGATTCGCAGCGGAGATAAATTAAAGATTCCTGCAGACGTGAAAAAAGCCAAGTCTAAGCGTGGAGTCACCTTTACCAAAAAAGATTTTGACTGGTTTGTGCGGATCATCGAAGCGGAGGCGGGTGGGGAGTCCTTTGAAGGAAAAGTAGCGGTTGCCAGTGTGGTTCTCAATCGCGTTCTCCATCGAGAGTACCCGCAAACGATTACGGATGTCATATTTCACAAGGTTAAAGGGGTATATCAATTTTCGCCTGTGGGAGACGGACGGATCCACAAAGTAAAGCCATCTCCATCTTCCTATCGGGCAGCACAAACCGCGTTAAAAGGAGTCGATCCCACATCAGGCGCCCTCTTCTTTTATAATCCGCACACTGCGCGAAGTCAGTGGATTCGGACAAGAGTCGTGATTGCTGAAATAGGTAGACATAATTTCGCTTATTAGTGGTTACTCCATGTGCAAAATATGGTACAATTATAGAATGGATTGGAAACAAGCCCAGAGGGATCTGGTTTATTAGGAGGACTTATGATGAAATGTATTAGCGTATACACAAAAGATTACGAAGTATTTTCCGATATTTACGAAAGAATTTTGGAATTGAACCTAGACGAAAATGAGGAAACCGAAATTGACGGCATAACCGTGAGTGACGCGGGTGAAATCCCTGACGATTATATTGAAAAGATGCGCCAGAAGCCAGAAGTGGCTGTTATGCGCATTCGGAAAAAAGGCGTCATTATCTTGCAGCACGGTGAAGTATTCGAAATCCTTCTTCCTTCTGATGAAGAAGAAGGGGAAGAAGACGTGGAAACGGCATAAGCTGGATTTGAAAAAAGCCCCTGGGATCAGGGGTTTTTTTATTGTTTGGCTGACTGGGGCTTGGTGGCTGACGACCGGTGGGTCGTGGTTTGTGATTTGGAATAATTACTGGATCGTGATCAAAAGGTTACCTTTTGTGACTAAATTGTGGATGGAAATTAATTGTAACGATTATCGTTATGTGAGCATCGGCTCCGGTTTTGTGAGAATACCATGAAGTTTCGTGAGCACCCGGAGCCGAACGCGAGTGATGGGGTCTGAAAATCGGTCAGGAAAATAAAAAAAAGCGTAATTACTTAAAAATCAGCTTCATATTGAAGGCTCTAAACGAAAGTTTAGATAGCACTCATAAAAAACTAGACTAAAATTACCCAAAACCTTTATAAAACCTGAGCCAGGCGGTACCTCAACCGAGCGATCCACCCGGTTCAGGGCATGAACCGCGGTCTTGCGGTACCTGAAACCGAGCGCTTCGCCAGGTTCAGGGCACGAAAGGCGGTCTTGCGGTACCTCATCCGAGCGCTCCGCCCGTTTAAGGGCATGAAAGACGGTCTTGCGGTACCTCAACCGACCCATCGGCCCGTTTCAGGGCACGAACCGCGCTTTTGCGTTACCTGAAACCGAGCGCTCCGCCAGGTTCAGGGCACGAAAGGCGGTCTTGCGGTACCTCAACCGACCCATCGGCCCGTTTCAGGGCACGAAAGGCGGTCTTGCGGTACCTCATCCGAGCCATCGGCCCGTTTCAGGGCATGAAAGGCGGTCTTGCGGTACCTCAGGTGCTCCAACTTCTTGGAATCATTACCGGTTTGGAAGCAAGTTGCAGGTTTAAAAATCGCACAATTTCTTAAAAATAACTAGTCCTTCTCCTTGGAACCAGGACAAATCCCAATAGAAAACCCGTCGCTAATCCACCGAGGTGGCCTGTAATGCTAATGCCGGGCAGAAAGGTAAGTACGACTCCAATAACTAAGATCGGGAGGATCGTTTGGCGAGAATAATAATCCATCAGATCCCTTCTATACTTCGATAGGTAGGCATACATCCCATAGATCCCGAAGATTGCACCTGAGGCTCCTGCTGCCACCATAGCAGAAGAAAAAAATAAGGTCATGACAAAGCCCATAATTCCAGAACCTAGGTATAAGACAAGATAACGCCACTTGCCAAGCATCGTTTCTAGTCCAGGAGCGA
>JBEQAI010000036.1:0-15240 GCA_041640415.1 Ammoniphilus sp.
AAATCAGGCTGCATCATGACTAGGGCAACAGACAGGGCTGTTGCCCCGAGAGGCACCCCTATTGTATCCCGGTCAGAGAACCATTTTGCCAACCAAACAATTAAGCCGATCTTCAAGAACTCTGAGGGCTGTATCCCAAGACCGCCTAGGCTAAACCAACGTTTGGCGCCATTCACTTCCTTGCCAAAAATCAAGACTAGCAACATAAGCGCTAAGCAGCCCATAAACAGCGCCTTCGCCCAGTCCTTCCACTTTCCATACCGGATGTGAGCTAAGAGAAACATCAGACAAACTCCAAGGAGACTAAAACCTAGCTGTTTGCTTACAAAGAATAAGGGGTCACCTTTACCCATGGCGATAATCATACTGGAGCTATAAACCATCGTAAGTCCGATGGAGAGGAGCATGAGTGTGGAAGCTAGAATCAAAAAGTCTGGAGAGGAATTGGGCTTTTCCAATTATCTTCACCTCAGTATCTTATGATTGTAGTTCCAGTATGGACGAAAATCCTCGTAATCACACATTCGCTTTCTGACGGGATCTTGTGTACTATGGAAAATGGGAAACTATGATGAAGGAGAAACACATGAAATCACTTGTATTAGCAGAAAAGCCCAGCGTAGGAAAAGAGATTGCCCGAGTACTAGGCTGTCATCAGAAGCATAAACAATATATGGAGGGTCCGAACTACGTCGTAACCTGGGCGATGGGACACTTAATAACGTTAGCTGAACCTGAAGATTATGATCCAAAATATAAAACATGGAGACTCGAAGACCTTCCTATTCTGCCTTCCCCCATGAAGCTTAAGGTGATGAAGGAAACGTCTCATCAATTTCGTGCTGTGTCACAACTAGCTAGGCGCTCAGACATCAAGGAGCTCATTATTGCGACCGACGCTGGACGTGAAGGGGAATTGGTTGCCCGGTGGATTATGGAGATCGTGCATTGGAAAAAACCCTTTAAGCGTTTGTGGATATCCTCTCAAACCGATCAAGCGATCAAGGATGGTTTTTCCAAGCTGAGGTCGGGAGATGCCTTTACTCCCCTGTACCAGTCTGCGGTTTGCCGTGCGGAAGCGGATTGGCTCATTGGTTTAAATGTAACCAGGGCATTAACAAGTAAATACAATGCCCAGCTCGCTGCTGGACGGGTTCAAACTCCTACCCTGTATATGCTCATTAATCGGGAAAAAGAAATTAGAAGCTTCCAACCGGTTCCTTACTGGACGCTGCACGCCCATTTTGCTGAGTTTAAAGCACAATGGAGACCAGCCGGCAAAACAGAGTCACGTATATTCGAAGAAGATCTGGCCAAACGATTAGATCAACAAGTGAAAAACCAAACAGCGACGGTTAAACGAATCAAGCGTGAGGAAAAGCAAGAGCTTCATCCGCTTGCCTACGACTTAACTGAGCTGCAGCGAGATGCGAACAGGCGATACGGATTTGCTGCTAAGCACACTTCGAATGTACTGCAGAAGCTGTATGAACAGCATAAGTTGGTTACGTATCCTCGAACCGATTCACGTCACCTTTCAAGCGATATGGTTGACACGCTGAAGGGAAGATTAAACGGTATGGCAGTGGGTCCCTACGCCTCCCTTGTTCGACCTCTTTTGAAGAAGACATTGCCGATTACCAAACGGGTTGTGGATGATAGTAAAGTCACCGATCATCATGCTATCATTCCTACAGATCAGCCATTGAACTTAAACGATTTAACAGCAGATGAAAGAAAGTTGTACGACCTCATTGCTAGACGATTTATCTCTTTATTTTATCCGCCATACCGCTACGAGCTTGTCCAGGCCGAGATCCAAGTGGGCAAGGAAAGCTTCCATGCGAGAGGGACGATTGTAAAAGATCCAGGCTGGAAAGCGCTCTACGGGAAAGACGAGCAACAACAGGAGAGCTTGCCCGAGCTTCAAGAAGGGATGATGTTGTCCAGCCCTTCCATAGAGTTGAAAAGACAATTAACCGAACCCCCACAGCGATACACAGAAGCCGAGCTTCTAACGCAGATGGAAAAGCATAGCTTGGGGACGCCAGCCACGAGAGCGGATATCATAGAGAAACTCTTGCAAACCGAGACGATTGATCGCCAAGCGAACCGATTAAGTCCTACCCAAAAGGGCTGGCAGTTGGCTGAACTCGTCGCAGAGGATCTCCGTTCTCCCGACTTGACGGAAAAGTGGGAACGAGAGCTGGAGCAAATTTCTCTAGGCAAAGGAGACCCTGTCCGATTCCTGCAGGACATCCGTCAACAAACGAAGCGATTGATTCAGCAGATTTCACAGAGCCAAATCGAATACAAGCCCCATAACCTGACCGGATCAAAGTGTCCAGAATGTCAGGGGCTATTGATGGAAGTGAAAACCAAGCGAGGTAAAAGCTTAGTATGCTCGAACCGTCAATGCCAGTACCGCCGTGCAGCGGAAAATCCTTTACTGCAAAAGCGCTGTCCGCAGTGCAAAAAGAAAATGGAGCTCCGGACGGGAAAAGCGGGGAAATACGCCCATTGCAAGCCTTGTAACGTGATCGACATGCTAGAGGAGGGTCCAAAGAAGACGAACAAGCGTGAAGAAAAAGCGCTATTAAAGCAATATACGAACAAAGAGACATTTGGCTCTAGTCTAGCGGATGCCTTAAAGGCCGCGCTTGATGATAAAAAATCTTAGCTAAAGCGATCTAGCCGCTCTTCTTAATGGGGAGCGGCCTTTTCATATCTGTTTTTGTTTGTACATACACTCTATCATACGGATGGAGGTGGAAGATTTGCCTGCAGATTCATGGAAAGGGATTGCTTTAGGCGTGGTTATTGGGTTATTTGTGGGGATATTTCTAAAAGGAATTCTATTTCTATTGTTTCTTGGAGTTATCGCTTATGTTGCCACTACCTGGTATGGGCAATATAAAAACTATAGGACAGCAGCTTTCTGGAGGAATTGGTTGCTCTATTACTGTATAATAGGAAGTATCGTCATTCTGGTTATTACGTTGATATCAATTATTTAAAAGACCCCAGCAGGAGTTAAGGCCCTGGTAGGGGTCACACCAGTTAGGCATCGATGCCTTTATTAGTATACTTTTTGCGACCATTTTTATGCAGTGGAAGGAGAAGAGTCAAACATGAAATATGATTTTGATCAAATGATTGAAAGAAGAAATACAGCTTCTTACAAATGGGACCAAGTAGAAAGACTTTTTGGCGATTCGGCCATCTTGCCGATGTGGGTGGCTGATATGGATTTTGCAGCACCGCCAAGTGTCCTCAAAGCGATAAGGGAACGCGTGGATCATGGGGTGTTGGGCTATACCATCAGACCCCAATCCTATTACGATGCGATCATGGGATGGATGAAGAGAAGACATGACTGGAGTCTAGAACAGGATTGGATCACTACGTCTCCAGGTGTAGTAACGGCATTAAGTATGCTCGTAGACCTCCTAACCCAACCAGGAGAGAAGGTGCTGATCCAGACACCGGTGTATCCTCCGTTTTACGATGTGGTCAATAAAAATAACCGAACGTTAGTCCAGAGTCCGCTATTATTAGAAGATCGCTATTACAGCATGGACTTTGCTGCCCTTGAAGAGCAGATGTCGGACCCTGAAACTAAGCTGATGCTCTTGTGCAATCCACATAATCCGGTAGGAAGAGTTTGGAGAAAAGAAGAATTGGTTAAGCTTGGGGGACTCGCATTAAAGCATGGAGTTTTTATCATCTCAGATGAGATTCATTGCGATTGGGTATACCCAGGATATCAGCATGTTCCATTTGCATCTTTATCCGACGAATTTGCAATGAATTCGATTACTTGTATTGCTCCAACCAAAACCTTTAATTTAGCAGGGATTCAAACTTCAACCGTTATTATCCCAGATCCCGAACGAAGAAAACTGTATAATGATAGGCTTTCCACTCTTTCTCTTCACCTCGAAAGCTGCTTCGGATTAATTGCTGTGGAGGCTGCTTTTAATGAGGGAGAAGAATGGCTAGACGAGTTGATCAGGTATGTTCAGGGCAATTTGGAATACTTGACTGACTTTGTAGGCAAATCCTTACCGGAGATCGAGATCATCAAGCCAGAGGGGACTTATTTAGTATGGTTAGACTTTCGGAAGCTAGGCTTAAATAGCATGCAGCTTAAAGAATTAATGTATCAGCAAGCCAAGGTAGCTTTTAATGAAGGATCGTCTTTTGGCAAGAATGGGGAGGGTTTTCTACGAGTCAATCTTGCCTGTCCTCGTTCCATCCTTATTGAAGGCCTCAACCGATTAAAAAAAGCAATAAGGCCTTAAGCGAGGTCCACTCCTATGCAAAAGAGGATTACAAAGGAGCTGAAACGTTTAATTCAGCAGTTTAGTTCCTCAAGTACACAGGAAGAGGAACCGCAGACGAGCCCTCTTCCACAAAACGGCTCCATTAAGGTACAGGGTGGAGTGATTGAGATCATAGAGCCGTCCGATGGCGGAGAAGATCCGATTATTGAAGCGAAGGATCCCCTTCAGCTTTTTATCAATGGCATTCAGGTTAGCCGACCAGTTCGCATTACTTCTGAAGATAGGATCGAGTGGAAAGCAAAGGTCTATCCTCTGTTCACCATTGACGTATCAGAAGATCAGATGAAGGCTTATCTTCGAGTCCATCAGTTGCATCAGTATGAGTGGCAGTTATCGGATCAGCCTGCTCAACACCACCTCGCTCTTAACATAGAACCTAATCTCGATCAGGTCGTCGAATCGCTCACCATGGAGACGATTCTAAGTCAGCTAGAGCAAATGGGGATTTGTAGCCAAGTGGACAAGCTTGCCATCCAGGCGGAACTGGAGCATCCGACTTTTGAGAAGGTCTTGGTGGCCCAAGGCATCGAGCCCATTTCTGGTACCGATGCGGATGTTGAAGTTTATTTCGCTCTTGAAGAACAGTCCTACCTTGAAGAAATTGACGGCAAGGTGAACTATCGGGAGCATCACCATATCCCGATGGTTCAAGAAGGAGAGCTAATGGCCCGCAAGATCCCGAAAACAGACGGAATAAGCGGTCGGAACCTATTCGGAAAACCGGTACCGCCTAAACCCGTCAAAGATCTTTTGCTGGCCACAAGAGGGCACGTTGAACTTCGGGAAAATGGCGAGATTTATGCACTTAGACCCGGCCGACCGAGAATGATGGGGGATTCCGTACGTTTTTTTGATGTATGCACCTCCTATATTGTCCAGGGCAATGTGGACATGAACACCGGAAATATCCTTTTTATCGGGGATGTTGTGATATATGGGGATGTTATGGATGGGATGACTGTTGAAGCGATGGGGAAGGTAATCGTTCACGGGAATGTATATCATGCTTCCATTGCAGCCACTGGTGGGATCCAAATACAAGGTAACGTGGTATCGAGCCGTCTTTATTCCGGATTATACGGAGTCGATTACTCTCAGCTGTATATGGAACTGAAGAAAGTTAGTGAACAATTTGCCTCCTTATTAGAAGCTATCGAAACGATTCGGAATCACTTGCATGAAAATAAGCAAATCGTTACGGTGAGCAGAGTGGTTCAGACTTTATTGGATCATAAATTTACATATTTCAACCCCTTGTGCCAGGGGCTGATTAGCCTCATTCATTCGATAAAAGCTCCGGCAGAAAACGAGTTTCTTGATATAGCCATGAAGTTCGATGTATTCTTAAAGCCTCATGGCATAGTAGCCATCCGTTCCATTGATGAGCTCTACGCGATACAGGACTTTTTAGCAGAAATGCGTCATCGAGTCCGTCAATACCAAGAGAAAAAGGCAATGATTGAGGTTAGACAATGCCACCACTCGTCATTGAAAGCGACCGGCGATATCCGCATCAGACAGGAGGGGATGATTCAAAGTGACCTCTTTACTGAAGGAAATGTCATATTTTATGATCAAAACTCAGTCTGTCGGGGCGGAGTCATTATCGCGGAAGGAAGCATCTCCGCTATGGCAGTTGGGGGAGAAGGAAACGGGAAAATTCAGCTGACCGCAGGTCAACGTATTCTTGCAGAGAAAATGACAGAAGGTCGAATTTGTATCGGTCGGTCTTGTCGGGATATTACATCCCCTATATTCCAAGTCAAAGCATATCTAAAGAATGCTGAACTTGTCATCGATTATTCAGTAGAAGAACAAAAAGAGTAGGGCTAGATGGCTAGCCCTACTCTTAGTCAATGAAAGAAAACTTTGTTTCGTTCATTCTTACACTGAGGATAAGTCCCATTAAAATCATATTAATTAACAATGAGCTTCCCCCATAGCTGATAAAAGGCAAGGAGATCCCTGTTAAAGGCATCATTCCGATATGCATGCCTACATTCTCGAAGACCTGAAGGCAAAGCATCGAGATCACACCGATAATAAGATAGGTTCCACGCAGGTCTGTGCACTCCATCGCGATCATGATCATCCGATAGATTAGCAGGAAGTACAAGAAAATAAGAACTACCGCCCCTAAAAAGCCAAATTCCTCGCCTACTACCACAAAGATCGAGTCTGAATAGGAATAAGGGATGTAGCCGTTTTGGATATAATGCCCATTTTGAAAGCCGCTTCCCAGCAATTGTCCTGATCCGATCGCCGTCATGGAATTGACCACATGCCAGCCTCCATCCGCAGCGCTAGAAGGATCAAGAAAGGTCTGGATTCGTTTTAATTGATGGTCTTTAATGATTTTTGAAAATAAATCAAAATTGGTAAAATAAAGAAAAATGAGCTTCCCAGCAAGGATGAGTACACCGATGACCCCAATCATAAATTGACGAACACGAATATGCCCTACCCAGAGCATTCCCATACAAATGCAGAGAAACACAAGAGAGGTACCTAAATCGGGCTGCTTAAGCACGAGAAAAAAAGGGATAAAGGTGGCAGAACCCAAGATCAGGAGATCTAAGATTCTTAAGGGTTCCCCTTTTCTTGCCGCTAATAAGCGAGCAAGGAATAGGATGACAAACACTTTAGCTAGTTCGGAAGGCTGAAATTGAATAAAGCCTAAGTCGAGCCAGCGTGTAGAGCCATTGATGGTATCTCCGATTAAGAGGACGAGAACAAGCGATAATACTCCGACCATATAAAGCAAAGGGGAGAACTGCTGGATCACGACTCGATAATCAAAGAGGGCAATACCAATCATAACCGGAAAGAAAAGCAGATACATAACCAAATTGCTTCGATGTAAACCGAAATAGGTAGTGCCAGATGTTGAGCTGTAAATAGCTGTAGTACTGATGAACATAAAACAAACCAAGATAAAAAGTATCGTCCAATCCAAGCGTTTTAATTTACGCCAAGCTTCACTCAAAGCCTCCCACTCCTTTCCCTCTTTTGAATGGATTTCTACTACTCCTAGTCATAGGGAAGGGAGTGATCTTGGGTTAATCACTCCCTCGTACGTTCTTTTGGGCGACCTGATCTTCTCGAATCTGAAGAATGATTTCCTTCAGTTCCGTAATTTGTTTTTCGAGTTCTTTGACTTCAGATGGTGGAGCCTCTTCTTCATTAGCCTTATCAATGTTGGTTACAATCACGCCAACAAACAAGTTAAAGATAACAAAGGTGCCAAGGAGTATAAAGGTCACAAAGTAAAGCCAGGACCATGGCTCAATCGCCAGAATAGGTCTCATGACGCCGCTCGCCCAGGATTCCAATGTTACAACCTGAAACAAGGTCAGCAAAGATGCGTGGAGCGTACCGAAATATTCTGGTGCAGCTTCTGCAAACAGAAAGGTTCCTATTACACTATATATATAAAAGAAAATGGACAATAGTAGACCAATGTTTCCCATGGCAGGGATGGTAAGGAGTAAGGCATTCACCATTTTTCTTAGAGAAGGGATAACCGAAACGGCTCGCAGTACTCTAAGAATTCTTAGAATTCTGAGTACTGTAATAAACTGCGCACCTACAAAGAAGTGACCGCTCAGGATAACAATAAGATCAAAAATATTCCAACTATCCTTTAAAAAGGTTGAGACTTTGTTTGCGGCCCACAATCGCAATACAATCTCAATGGTGAATAGCCAAAGTAACACCCGATCAGCGACATGAAACCAGCCAGAATAAGGATCATAAAGGGCAGGATAGGTTTCAAGCCCTACCAGTAGAGCATTCAATAAGATCAGGGTCATAACTACTTTGGTAAACGAACGGTGATGTACGAATTGAACAAGCCAACTGGGCTTGCCGTGCGAGATTTGTTCCATGAAAGGTTCCTCCGTTGGTTCAAAAAAATAATCAACCCTATTCCTATACGGAACAGGCTTGTTTTGGTTTCATTTTCTTTTCATTTTTTCTGTCGCCTTACCCGATACTATGATAGGGAGGTGGTTAACACATGCCACAAATTGAAGTGAAGTGTTCGGTTTCCAACTGCTCCTTTTGGGGACAAGGAAATAACTGCCAGGCACCAGCGATCATGGTTGACCTAGACTCTCATGCCAATTACAATGCTGAAATGGGCAATGAACTGGGGATTGATACAGAGCATCAGGACCAAGCAGTAAAATCGGCTGAGACCTGCTGCCGAACCTTTAGACCCAAAAAATAAAAACACGAAAGAAAAGCACCTGTGGGATGAAGAAAATTCACGAGGTGCTTTTTCTTTGTTTCGTTTATAATAAAAGAAAAGTCTCTTTTGAATAGGAGAAATTGAGAATGAACAATAATAAGCCATGGATAATGTTTAAAAGCAAGGAAGAAATAGGACAAACCATTCAGCAGGGTCTTGCAGAAAAAATGCAGCTGCCCGTTGGGGTAAAATTTGAAGCCGAAGAACTGGTGTTTGTCCTTCAATTGCCAGGCAATCAGGCACATGTTCGGGTTTCTATGCAAGATCTCAAAAGCAGCTATGCCAATCCGAGTGAATTTATTGAGTTCATTGACTCTTGCTGGCAAGATAGCCTTAAAGGGATATAGAAGGAGGGAAATACCCTCCTTACTTTTCTATGCGATCATTCTCTCTGCCAATTTGAGGGTTTTGGTTGATCGCCTCGGTTTTAGCCTCATGGGTAGCCTCGATCGTTTCTAAATCCTCTTGAATAATATAGCGCCCAACTTCTGAATTAATTAGTTCTTTATCTTGTTCATCCATTTTCATCGCCTACCTTTCTTTTTTTATTTTCTCCCTCCAACTATTCCCTATTCAGTAACTAGTCGGATATGGACATCCTAATCATGATAAGTTTGGAGAATGGGAGTTGAAAGATCATGATTAGGCTAGTTGTGATGATGATGATGTTAATTTTATGGATGCCATCCACTAACGCGCAAGCCAATAGCCATTTTACAGACTCTGCTTATACTATAGAGGATAACCTATCACTGACTCAGGAAATACCAGAGACAGATGCTCAAATTCAAAGATACCGATCTGGTCGCCGGGCCTATCGTCCAACACCGGGAACGCCACCACCCGCAAGGGCGGTTCCTCCACGTGCGGATACGCCAAGAAGAACAGGGGGCTTTCTTGGGGGGATGGGAGGATTCTTAGCAGGTGCGTTTATTGGAAGTATGCTTTTTGGCGGTTTAGTTGGGGGGCTAGGGGACTTCAACGTTTTAGGGTTACTTATTGACATTTTAGTGATTGCCGTTATTTTTATTCTCTTGCGCAGATTCTGGACTAGGATGCAGGAAAGACAACGACACTAAGCGGGCCCTTTTGGCCTGCTTTTTTTGTAAGCGTTCCAATGAGATTCAAAATATGATAAAATAAAAATATATATAAGATTAGAACAGGCATGGAGGAGAGGAGTAGCATCATGAGCTTACAAGACAAGATGAAGGACTTACTAAAAGAATACGGGGAAGAAGATGTTATTTCAGCTCTTCTTAAACAAGTGAAGAAAGCTTCGGTAACCGTAACCTATGAGGACTTAGACGCAGTTTATTCCGGTTGGACAAAAGAATAGAGCATTTAGGATTTAATGCTTTTAGACCCACCTGATTGGTGGGTCTTTTTTGTTAATATTAATATTTTGGGCCTGTACTTAATACATATTTAGAAGATCTATTTATTCGCCGGACACGGTAATACTTCGCACCACTTTCTGTAGCGATATGTATTCGTGCTTCGCTAAATCCTTCCGGTAAACGGCAAATTGATAAGTGGCCTGGGGAAAGGATAGGTCGGCATGGACCACGATGCCATCTGTGCTGTAAGGATTATTAAACAAGAGCTGCCATTGACCCGACTGATCTGTTTCCGTTACCTGTTCATAGAGGGATTTTTTTGTTCCAATCAACAAGTTCATATCAGACCACAGCTCTCCCCAGAGCGGGCTTAGCTGTTGTGGGTTAGGCAAGATTCTGTCAGCTAGGGCAATTTTTCCTTTTAAGAGGTCTAGTTCTGAAAAGCCATCTGCAATTTCAATTTGCTTTTTTAACCATAAGCTCCACTCATTCACTAACGCATAACCTTGCTTTAATACCATCTGCTGCAGTTCTAGGATATCTTCCTCTGTGTCAGCATTCTCAAAAAGGGTATGAAAGGACTCAAGCAACTTCAACTTACCCACCTCCAGATTTATTCACTCTACAGGTTATTGTAATCTGAGCTGATAGGAGTTGGCAATCATATTGGTTTTTAGTTTAGGTTAAATTATTACTACAGTCTAACATAAAGCAAAGAAATGAAGGTGAGTGCAGATGAAACAGTTCAAGCATTTAACCGTTCATGATTTTAGTTTTCAAAACACAACGGAACGTAACCTGTCTCTAGAAAATGTTTTCCAGCGTGTTCTTAGGTTCATAGCCAATGATCCCCATGGAGACTTTCGCTTTATGATTGGTACTGACTCGCAAGTTTACCGAAAACATACGACTTTTGTAACGGGTGTTGTGATCCAGCGTCTGGGGAAGGGAGTATGGGCTTGCTATAGGAAACAAAAAGAAAGTGGGCAACTGGAACTTAGACAAAAAATTACCAAGGAAACCGAACTAACCCAGCATGTTGCCTCGTTCTTTAATGAAGAAAAAGAACAAGAAATGATTCAGTATCTTTCCCCAGGGTCGACATTGCTCAGAGAATGTCATCTCGATATTGGGTTAGGAAAGAAAAATAAAACCAGTATTTTTGTAGATGAGATGATGAAAGTCATTGAAGCTACGGGTTATCAAGCCAAGATAAAGCCTCATTCCTTTGTCGCTTCCCATTACGCTAATTATTACACTAAACTTGGATAAGCTTGCTAATGGCTGAAGCCCTGTTATCCTACAGAGGCGACAGCCATACGCCTGTTTATTTCTACATACAGATTGACGGCAGTCTAAGATGTAACGTACAATAATATTATAATATATAAACAATTCCAATTTTTCATTATCTCTAACATAGGTTTTGAGCTTACTCAATTAATGATTAGGAGGAAGTATGATGGTGAACAGACATGAATGGCAAGAAGTAGAAACTCCTTTTATTACCATGAAGTGTAAACATTGTGGTCAGCTCATTGAATCCGAAAATACAGAGGAATGGAATTTACAAATTTTTGCTAACTGTCCTGAATCGCTGAATTAAAAGCGAATAATTGACGTACCTTGATCATCTACTATCCTTAGGGACGACTTATTAGGAGGATTAGAGATGAATCAAGCGACAAATCCTATCCAAGTGGTTAAGTTTCGCTATCTGGCAGAGTTTAGAGCCTGGTTAACAGAAAACAAGCATAAAGAGATCATCGATATTAAGGCACAAGGCGGTCTAGAGGATATGATCGTGATGGTGACATACAAAGAGCCGACAACCTAGAGAACATTCGGGAGCTTTAAGCTTCCCGAATGTTTTTGTTTTTCGAAAGGATGGATCGAAATCTCTAAAGAATCGTGATAAAGTAGACATAAATATATCTAGAATAATTGGAAGGAATCAATCATGGAGATTAAGGACTTGTCAGACCGCAACGAATTCGTAGGATTCTATTTATTAAAACAGGCCTCTGTTAAACAAACAGCAGACCAGCGAGATTATTTGGATATGATTATTGCGGATAAAACGGGGGAGATTGTCTTAAAATTTTGGGATATTTCGGATACGGATAAGGAAACTTACTTCACAGGAATGGTCGTGAAGGTTCAGGGCACCGTCTCCTTATATCGAGAAAAACTCCAAGCGAAGGTGATTCGCATAAGAGTGGCTACTGATGGGGATGGATACACGGTTTCAGACTTTGTTAAGGCTGCTCCTATTCCTCCAGCAGATCTTCTTGAAGTTATTGATAGAACGGTTGAGAGCATTGTAAATGCAAAGATCAGAACAATAGTCCAATTTTGTGTCGGTAGAGTAAGAGAGCAGCTCATGTCTTATCCTGCTGGCAAGTCCATTCATCATGCGTATTACGCAGGACTTGCTTATCATATTGTAAGAATGCTAGAGCTCGCAGAATTCCTATGTAAGCAAAGACCATTTCTTAATACAGACTTACTTAAAGCAGGAATTCTGCTTCATGATTTATGTAAGGTAGAGGAATTTAACGGTGGGGAACAAGGGATTGTAACAGAATATACCGCTAGAGGCAATTTATTAGGGCATATCTCTATTGTGAACAATTGGATCTATGAAGCAGCACTTGTCCATGATATCGGCACACAAGACCAAACGGTAACCGCCCTGCAACATCTTGTTCTATCCCACCATGGCAAAATGGAGTATGGCAGTCCGGTACTGCCGCAGCTCCCAGAAGCGATTGCTCTTGCCCATATTGATATGCTGGACTCTAGACTGCAAGCTGTAGAAGATGCACTGGATAATACGACAGAAGAATGCATCACTTCTCTTAGAGCCATTGAGGGGGGAAGAGTCTATCGATTAAGTTTTGAAGAAGAATAAAAAGTTGGACCGCTTTTTGGAGCGGTCCGATGTTTGCTACCCAAAAAATTTATTTCTTTTTGAAACCATTTATAGACAAGCATCGTCTGTACATTTGGAACTTACTATATGGGTATGGGAGATTTATTGAGTATGGGACTAGGAAGATTTATTTTAGAGATTCAACGAATCAAGGACATTCCACAGCTTATCGAACTAAAAGAACAGATTAAGGAGCAAGTAATGGATAAGCATTTGGATTGGCAACACCGCATGATGCTTTATGGTAAGGTACAGCAGATAAACCTGCGTATTGAACAGCTTCAATGCAATAAAATACTCAGCTAAAAATATCTTTTTTTGCCTAGCTCCTCTAGGATTACATTCAATATTCTTTTTTCTGCACGGAAAAAATCACACTCATCCGTAAGCAAATGTCCAACTCTCTTGCGCTTAAGCTGCAAAGCGTATTTGATATCAAAAAGGATGTTGATCACCTCAGTTGGATTGCACAATTTAACTGCGGTTCCATTAACTACATGGTAAACATCCATTTTTTTAAGCTGCATAATATAATCCGTAGCGACCTTAGCATCCATATGGGATTCGCAAACAGCCCAGTAGACACTAGAAAAACCCTCATACACTTCTTCATTTATAATCTCACTTTGCTTTCCGTCAAGCTTTATTGCCCCAAGATCTAATAGGATAGCATTTCGAATTAGATTCATCTCTTCATACAGAAATCTTTGTTCACTTAGAAAAATCGTCTGCAGGTCTCTTTCCTTTCTGAATAGGAACTGAGCAACTTCTATAAGAATGCGGATGGAATTGCATTTCATTTTACTTTTCCCCCCAATCTTTTGATGCCGACGTATTCTCAGTCAAGTTCCCTAGATCGGTACTGCATATATAATAAAGAGTATGCCTGGGGTTCACAGAACATAAGAGAAAAAAATTGCTATTATCCTGGAAAAAATTATTTATTTTTACAAATAAGAAGGAACCTTGATGGCATAGAAAATGACCAGCAACTTTTGTGTCGAGAAATCATAGGTCTCCGTCTGTAGACGGAGACCTTTTTCGATCATCGGACCAATGATGGCTGTGTTAAAAAAGACTATAATGAGGGTAAGGAAGTGACAGAGAGGACGATTGCAAACATGGTTAAGCGATTATTCGGAGTATGCCTATTCGGGATTGGCTTATTGCTCTTAATTATTAATCTCCTACAGATGGATTGGCTTCAGGAAAGGATTAATGGACCTCATATTGAAGTTTCAGAAAATAAAGCGATCCCTTCAAAGGATCTTGATCAAATCCGAATCCAAACCGACATTGCTCAATTGCGGGTAGGGCAAACAGGAGGGGATAACCTGGAAGTTCGGCTTCGAGGGGAGATGGAACAGGAATGGAGGGATAATCTTCGATTTGAGGTTCGCCAGGAAGGAAATCGAGCGGCAATAGAACTTTTGTTTCCTTCTAACCCTAAGCTGTCTTTTGGCATGAACGCCAAAAAGCTTGAACTAGAAGTCCTGCTGCCTGATAAAAGGTTTAAAGAAATCAATATACAGAGTTCCATTGGAACCATTAGTATTGAAAACATCGAAGCCGATCAACTACAAGCCAAAACCAATGTGGGTAAAATATCGATTCTTGAGGTTCGTGGAGTCAAGACTGAATTAAAAACAGATGTTGGATTAATTTTCGTTGAGAATGTGGAAGGGGAACTGGACATCACATCGAATACCGGGAAGATCGATGTACTTTTAGAAAATATCATGAGCGATGTTCGGATAAAAAGCAATACGGGGAAGGTAAATGTTTTTTCTAGAAATAAACCTCATTCTCTGAAGCTAGATTTGCGCTCGGACATTGGAAGAGTGGATGTTTCCATGAAAGATCTAAATTATGAAGAAAATCTAAATCGAGAGGTGATCGGAACCGTTGGTTCCGGCCAGCCCCTTGTGAAGGTTAGAACCAATGTAGGGAAGATTGACTTTGAAGCGGAATGACGCAGGAAAGGGAGACCTCGCAGTCTCCCTTTTCCTTTTATCTCGATCTTTCATCTAGCCATTGATGTATGGTCGGATACGTTTCTCTCGTCGCACTTCTTCCGAACACTAAGGAGATATGACCGGCATTGATCACCGCATTTGTCACATCATCGCTGCTTACTAGATTATCTATAACTTTACTTTGACATGGAAGTGCGATATGGTCGTGCTTCGCAATAATATTTAAAATGTTAGAGGTGATGTTCGAGAGGTCTACCCGCCGCCCGCGCAGCACCACTTCTCCCTTCGCCAGCTTATTTTGCTGATAGAAGTCTTTAATCCACTGTCGATAAGCCTCGCCGGGGAAGGGCGTACCATCGCTTACCCAGGTGTTCATCAGTCTCCAGCGAGA